>CASFLA010000018.1 GCA_949295415.1 uncultured Oscillospiraceae bacterium | reverse complement strand
TGATACATATTGGTCAGATCATTGCCGTCATACAACCTTCCTCACCACCATTGATAACGTTACCTTTGAGGACGAGCTTTTACAGGCGGCATATAACGATTATTTAGAAACAAGAAAAACACTTGGCAGAACAAAGCCGATAAATCTTATGGATATCGGAACTCTTGCTGCTAAATATTTAAAGAGCATCGGCAAACTTGATAAGCTTGACGAGTCGGAGGAAATCAATGCCTGCACCGTTAAGATTAACATTGAGGTTGATGGTAAAACTGAGCCTTGGCTCTTGCTCTTTAAGAATGAAACCCATAACCACCCAACTGAAATTGAGCCTTTTGGTGGTGCTGCAACCTGCATTGGCGGTGCTATCCGCGACCCGCTTTCAGGCAGAAGCTATGTATATGGTGCAATGCGTGTTACCGGCGCGGCAGACCCGCTTAAACCCGTAAACGAAACTATGGAGGGCAAACTTCCTCAGAGAAAGATTGTTACAACTGCTGCGGCAGGTTATTCCTCTTACGGCAACCAGATTGGTCTTGCTACAGGTATTGTTGATGAGATTTATCATGACGGATATGTTGCAAAACGTATGGAAATCGGTGCAGTTATTGCGGCGGCTCCCGAGAAGAATGTTCGCAGAGAATGTCCCGACCCCGATGATGTTGTAATTCTTCTCGGCGGCAGAACAGGAAGAGACGGTTGCGGTGGAGCAACAGGTTCTTCAAAATCCCATACTTTAGAGTCATTAGAAAACTGTGGCGCAGAGGTTCAGAAGGGTAATGCACCTGAGGAAAGAAAGCTGCAGAGACTTTTCCGCAACAAAGAAGCCAGCCTTATGATTAAGCGTTGTAACGACTTTGGCGCAGGCGGTGTTTCGGTTGCTATCGGCGAATTGGCTGACGGTCTTGAGATTGACCTCAATGCAGTCCCCAAAAAATATGACGGTCTTGATGGAACAGAACTCGCTATCAGTGAATCTCAGGAGAGAATGGCTGTTGTTGTTGAGCCTCATAATGTTGAGCGCTTTAAAGAGTTAGCCACAAGAGAAAACCTCGAAGCAACCGTTGTTGCAACCGTTAAGGCAGAAAAAAGACTTGTTATGAACTGGAACGGCAAGAAGATCGTTGATTTAAGCCGCGAGTTCCTTAACTCAAACGGTGCTGAAAAGCATATTGATATCAGCGTTGAAGCACCCAAGCTTAAGGCTAAGGAAGTTTCAGATGATTTCAAAGCTGAATATAAAAAACTCGTTTGCGACCTTAATATCTGCTCAAAGCGCGGACTTTCTGAGAGATTTGACTCGACTATCGGTGCAGGAACCGTTCTTATGCCTTTCGGTGGCAAATATCAGCAGACTCCGATTCAGGCTATGGTTCAGAAAATCTCGGTTGAAAAAGCTCACACCGATGATTGCTCGCTTATGGCTTGGGGATATAACCCGTTTATCACATCTGATAGCCCGTTCCACGGCGCATATTTAGCCGTTGTTGAATCGGTTTGCAAGCTTATCGCAACCGGTGCTAAATTCGAGGATGTTTATTTAACCTTCCAGGAGTATTTCCTGCGTCCCGGTAAGAATGCTAAGCGTTGGGGCAAGCCGCTCGCCGCATTACTTGGTGCTTTTAAGGCACAGAAGGATCTTGGAATCGGTGCTATCGGTGGTAAAGACTCTATGAGCGGAACCTTTGAAAATATCGATGTTCCGCCTACTCTTGTTTCCTTTGCCGTAACAACCGATAAGATTAAAAATATCGTTTCACCTGAATTTAAAAAGGCAGGCAACAAGGTTGTTCTTGTTTGCGGTATGGCTGACCATAACGGTTTACCTGAAACCGAGTCGCTTATCAGTTCATTTAACAGAGTTACTGAGCTTATGCGTTCAGGAAAAGCAGTTTCTTGCTATACTCCCACAATGGGTGGCGTAGGCGAGGCAATCTTTAAGATGTGCTTAGGAAACGGTTTTGGCTTTAAATATAATAATGACTTGACAAATGATGATATTTTTGCATATAATTATGCAACCTTTATTCTCGAAGTAACTGAGGATATTGGCGGTAAGTATATCGAACTTGGAACTGTTACAGATGACGGTAAGATTACTTATAAAAACGATTCATTGTCGCTTAATGAATTGCAGAAAGCTTACGAGGATAAGCTTGAGAGCGTTTATTCCTGCAATATTCCTTCTGAAAACAAGAAAATTGAGAACATCTCTTATACCAATGGCTCTGTCGCTAAGGCACCTGCCGTAAAGGTTGCTAAGCCTAAGGTGCTTATCCCTGTATTCCCGGGAACTAACTGCGAGTTTGATTCGGCGAAGGCGGTTCGCGATGCAGGAGCAGAGGCTGAGATTTTCGTTATCAATAACCTTTCTGCTGACGGTATTTCAAGAAGCGTTGAGCAGTTTAGTGAGAGAATTTCTGATTCTCAGATCATCTTTATCCCCGGTGGCTTCTCCGGCGGTGATGAGCCTGACGGTTCGGGTAAGTTTATAACCGCGTTCTTCCGTAACGAGAGCATTAAAGATAAGGTTACCGAACTTCTTGAAAAGAGAGACGGTCTTATGTGCGGTATATGCAACGGCTTCCAGGCACTTATTAAGCTCGGCTTAGTTCCTTACGGAAAGATTATTGATACCGATGAGCATTGCCCGACTCTTACCTTTAACACAATAGGACGCCACCAGTCAAGAATCGTTGCAACAAGGGTTGCAACCAATAAATCTCCTTGGCTTACAGGTGTCCGAGTCGGAGATATTATAAATGTTCCGATTTCTCATGGCGAGGGTCGCTTTATTGCAGAGCCCCAAGTTTTAAAATCACTTATCGAGAACGGACAAATTGCAACACAGTATGTTGATTTAAGCGGTAACGCTACCGATGATATTCGCTTTAATCCCAATAACTCAATGGCGGCTATCGAGGGTATTATTTCGCCTGACGGCAGAGTTATCGGTAAGATGGGTCATAGCGAGCGTGTTGGCGCAGGTCTTTATAAGAATGTTCCGGGTAACTATGATATGAAGCTGTTTGAATCAGCAGTTAAATACTTTAAGTAAGGGGTTTTTATAATGAAATATTTATCCGATATTGAAATCGCTCAGCAGTGCGAAATGAAACCCATTTACGAGATTGCAGAAGCGGCAAATGTTAATATAGATTATCTTGAGCCTTATGGAAAGTATAAGGCTAAGATTGACCTCTCGCTTCTAGATGATGAGAGCCGCAAGAATGGTAAGCTCATACTTGTAACCGCAATTACTCCGACTCCTGCCGGAGAGGGTAAAACCACCACCACAATCGGTCTTGCAGATGGATTGAAAAGAATTGGCAAAAATGTTACAGTTGCTTTAAGAGAGCCTTCCTTGGGTCCTGTTTTCGGCATTAAGGGCGGAGCCGCAGGCGGCGGATATGCTCAGGTTGTTCCTATGGAGGATATAAACCTTCATTTTACAGGAGATTTCCATGCTATCGGTGCGGCAAACAACCTGCTTGCCGCAATGCTCGATAACCATATTCATCAGGGTAACGCTTTAGGAATTGATACAAGACGTATTACCTGGAAGCGTTGTGTTGATATGAACGATCGTCAGCTTAGAAACATTGTTGACGGACTTGGTGGCAAGGTTAACGGTGTTCCGAGAGAAGACGGATTTGATATTACCGTTGCAAGTGAGATTATGGCAGTGCTTTGCCTTTCAAACTCTATTACCGATTTGAAAGAAAGGCTAGGAAAGATTATAGTTGGCTATAATTTCAATGATGAGCCTGTAACCTGCGCTCAGCTTAATGCTCAAGGTGCTATGACAGCACTATTAAAAGATGCTATTAAGCCTAACCTTGTTCAGACTTTAGAGGGAACTCCTGCATTTGTTCATGGTGGCCCCTTTGCTAATATTGCTCACGGATGCAATTCGGTTATTGCAACTAAAATGGCTCTTAAAATGGGAGACTATACAGTTACCGAGGCAGGTTTCGGCGCAGATTTAGGTGCCGAAAAATTCCTCGATATAAAATGCCGTATGGCAGGACTTACTCCTGATGCGGTTGTTATGGTTGCAACTATCCGCGCTCTTAAGATGCACGGCGGTCTTGCTAAAACCAACCTCGCTAACGAAAACCTTGAGGCTTTGGAAAAGGGTATTCCTAACCTGCTTCGCCATGTTTCCAATATTAAAAACGTTTACAAACTTCCTTGTGTCGTTGCAGTTAACCGATTCCCGACCGATACCGATAAAGAGGTTGAGCTTATTATTGAAAAATGTAAAGCTCTCGGCGTAAATGTTGTTCTTTCTACCGTTTGGGCAGAAGGTGGCAAGGGAGGAGAAGCACTCGCAAAAGAGATTGTCCGCATTTGTGATGAAAAAAAGGGCAATTTCACTTTCTCTTATGAATCAAGCGCCTCGTTAGAGGAAAAGATAAACGCCGTTGTTACAAAGGTTTACGGCGGTAATAAGGCTGTATTTACTGCAGCCGCCAGAAAACAACTTGAAAAGCTAGAGAGCATGGGTTGCGGAAATATGCCTATATGTGTTGCAAAAACTCAGTATAGCTTCTCTGATGACCCATTGAAACTCGGTGCACCCGAGAACTTTGATGTAACAGTCAGAAATCTTAAGGTTTCTGCAGGCGCAGGATTCGTTGTTGTGATGACCGGCGATATTATGACAATGCCGGGTCTTCCTAAGGTTCCTGCGGCTGAAAAAATTGATGTTGATGCTTCTGGTAAAATTACAGGATTATTCTAATATAGGAGGAAAAGAAAATGGCTAAATTTATTAACGAACCCTCACATACTTTTAACGAATATCTGCTTATTCCCGGATATTCTTCAAGTGAGTGCATTCCTGCGAATGTTTCGCTCAAAACCCCACTTGTCAAGTTCAAAAAGGGTGAACAGTCGGCTATAATTATGAATATTCCAATGGTTTCTGCAATTATGCAGTCCGTTTCGGGTAACCGCTTGGCTGTAGCGCTTGCAACCGAGGGTGGTGTTTCATTCATCTATGGCTCTCAATCGGTTGAGGATGAAGCCGCAATGGTTAAACGCGCAAAGAATTATAAAGCCGGCTTTGTTAAGAGTGATTCAAACATATCTCCCGAGGGCACTCTCTCTGATATTATCGAGCTTAAAGAGAAAACAGGTCATTCAACCGTTGCCGTTACTGAAGACGGAACTGCTGACGGTAAGCTTGTTGGTATTGTTACAGGCAGAGATTATCGCGTAAGCCGTATGGATAAGGCAACTAAGGTTAAAGAGTTTATGACTCCGTTCTCTGAGCTTGTTGTTGCAAAAGAGGGAACAACCTTAAAGGAAGCAAACGATATTATTTGGGACAACAAGCTTAATTCCTTACCTATCATCAGTGATGACGGTAAGCTTTGCTATTTTGTTTTCCGCAAGGATTATGACTCTCATAAGCAGAATCCCAACGAGCTTCTTGATGCCAATAAGCGCTATGTTGTTGGCGCAGGTATCAATACAAGAGACTATGCAGAGCGTGTTCCCGCACTTGTAGAGGCAGGTGCAGATGTTCTTTGTATTGACTCGTCTGAAGGCTTCTCCGAGTGGCAGAAGCTCACTATCGAGTGGATTAGAGAGCGTTATGGCGATACCGTCAAGGTTGGCGCAGGTAACGTTGTTGATGCTGAGGGCTTCCGCTTCTTAGCTGACTGCGGCGCTGACTTTGTTAAGGTCGGTATCGGCGGCGGTTCTATCTGCATTACCCGTGAAACCAAGGGTATCGGCAGAGGACAGGCTACCGCTCTTATAGAGGTTTGCAAAGCAAGAGATGAGTATTTCAAGGAAACAGGCGTTTATGTTCCTGTTTGCTCTGACGGTGGCATCGTTTATGACCACCATATTACCTTGGCACTTGCTATGGGTGCTGATTTTGTTATGCTCGGTCGTTATTTCGCAAGATTTGATGAAAGCCCGACTAACAAGGTCAACATCGGCGGTAACTACTTTAAGGAGTATTGGGGCGAGGGTTCAGCCAGAGCCAGAAACTGGCAGAGATATGACCTCGGCGGCGATAAGAAGCTATCCTTCGAGGAGGGCGTTGATTCCTATGTTCCTTATGCAGGTTCACTTAAGGATAATGTTGCACTTTCACTTTCTAAGGTTAAATCAACTATGTGCAACTGCGGCGCATTAACTATTCCTGAACTTCAAGAGAAGGCTAAGCTCACACTTGTTTCCGCAACAAGTATTGTTGAGGGCGGCGCTCATGATGTTATTCAGAAGGAAAAAAACACCGCTATTAAGTAATATTTTATTTTTCCACCGAAGCTTTTTCGGTGGGAATTTTTTATAAAATATTATGCTGATTTTAGCGTTTGATGCCTTGACAAACATTGTCGGTTATGGTATCATCTATTGGAAATAAATCTTTAATTCGATACAGAGATATCGGTAAGATAGTTATATAGCTTGTTGGGGCTTTTACGGCTCCTTGTTTTTGTGCTATAAGCCTGCCGATATCGGTAGGCTTTTTATCTAATAAAGGAGCAGTAAAATGAAATACATCGGCTCAAAAAACATAACAATGCAGCTCGCTAAGGCGTTTTCATCTCTTGTTGAGAACGGCGGTATTTCTTCTTCTTTCGCTAATCAAATTTCATCGGATAAATATTTTATTTTCCCCGGTTTCGTTGATGTTCATGTTCATCTTCGAGAGCCGGGATTTTTTTATAAAGAAACTATAAAAACAGGGACCGAAGCCGCGGCGCACGGTGGATATACCGCGGTTTGCAGTATGCCAAACCTAAACCCTGTGCCCGATAGCGTTGAAAACCTTGCGCTTCAACTAGATGCTATAAAAAAAGATGCAGTAATAGATGTTTATCCTTATGGTTCGATAACCGTTGGACAAAAAGGCGAACAGCTCTCTGATTTAGAGGGAATGGCTAAAGATGTTATAGCATTTTCGGATGATGGCCGCGGAGTTCAGAATATAGAAATGATGAAGGCTGCGATGCTGAAGGCAAAAGCTTTAGGTAAAATGATTGTGGCTCATTGCGAAGATAATTCGTTACTTTTCGGTGGCTATATTCATGACGGAGACTATGCAAAGAAAAACGGTCACAAGGGTATATGCAGTGAGAGCGAATGGGGTCCGATTAAGCGCGATATCGAACTTATAAAGGAAACCGGCTGTCCATACCATGTATGTCATATTTCAACCAAAGAAAGCGTTGAGCTTATAAGACAAGCCAAGGCTCAGGGCGTTGATATAACCTGTGAAACCGGTCCGCATTACCTGCTTATGAATGACAGTATGCTAAAGGACGAGGGCAGGTTTAAAATGAATCCTCCCATAAGAAGTGAGGAGGATAGGGTGGCGTTAATTGAAGGCATAAAAGACGGAACTATCGATATGATAGCAACCGACCATGCACCCCATAGTGCTGAGGAAAAATCAAAAGGCTTAAAAGATAGCGCAATGGGAATTGTCGGAATTGAAACGGCGTTCCAGCTTTTATATACAAACCTTGTTAAAACGGGAGTCATATCCCTTGAAAAACTAATAGAACTGATGAGCATAAACCCGAGAAAACGTTTCGGCATTCCTCTTAAGGAAAGCGATTTCTGCGTCTGGAATTTAGAGGCAGAGGGAACGATAAATCCTGATAACTTTCTCTCAAAGGGCAGAAGCACACCGTTTGAGAACCAAAAGGTTAACGGCAAATGTGTTTTAACAGTTTTAGATGGTAAAATTTGTTGGATAGATAAATAGCGGAGGAAAAGAAAATGGCAAAAAGAACAGACTTAAAGAAAATACTTATAATAGGCTCAGGCCCTATCGTTATCGGTCAGGCCGCCGAGTTTGACTATGCAGGAACTCAGGCCTGCTTGGCGCTTAAAGAGGAGGGCTATGAGGTTGTTCTTGTAAACTCTAACCCTGCAACTATTATGACCGATACCACAATCGCTGATAAGGTATATATGGAACCTCTTACCTTAGAATATGTTGCAAAAATTCTCCGCCATGAAAGACCCGATGCTATCTTGCCCGGTATCGGTGGACAGACCGGTCTTAACCTTGCAATGCAGCTTGAGAAAAAAGGTGTATTGAAGGAATGCGGTGTTGAATTGCTTGGAACAAGCAGCGAGAGTATCGAGCGTGCAGAGGACCGCGAGATGTTTAAAGAACTCTGCCAGTCGTTGGGCGAGCCGGTTATTCCTTCCGAAATAACATATTCACTTGATGAAGCAAAGGAAGCTGCCAAGAGAATCGGTTATCCCGTTGTTTTGCGCCCTGCATTTACTTTGGGTGGAACAGGCGGCGGCTTTGCATATAACGAGGAAGACCTTATTGAAATCGGAACCAATGCTTTCAAGCTTTCACCCGTTTCACAGGTTCTCGTTGAAAAGAGTGTTAAAGGCTATAAGGAAATCGAGTTTGAGGTTATGCGCGATTCCAATGACCACGCTATAACCATCTGCGGCATGGAAAATATTGACCCTGTTGGTGTTCATACGGGCGACTCTATTGTTGTAGCACCGATTATGACTTTAAACGACCATGACCTTAAAATGCTTAATGATAGCGCAATCAAGCTTATCAAAGAACTCAAAATTGAGGGTGGCTGCAACGTTCAGTTTGCACTTAATCCCAATTCTTCCGAATACTATCTTATTGAGGTTAACCCAAGAGTTTCGCGTTCATCAGCTTTGGCTTCTAAGGCTTCGGGTTACCCGATTGCAAGAGTAACCGCCAAAATTGCAGTTGGTATGGCTCTTGAGGAGATTAAAATTGCTAACACAAATGCGGCTTTCGAGCCTAAGCTTGACTATGTTATAGCAAAATTCCCGCGTTTCCCGTTCGATAAGTTTACAAGCGCATCAAATAAGCTTGGAACTCAGATGAAAGCAACAGGCGAAATTATGGGTATCGGCTCCAACTTAGAGGAGGCTTTGTTAAAAGGCACTCGTTCGCTTGAAATCGGCGTAAATCATATCTACGCATCAAAGTTTGATGATATGAAAAACGAGGAAATCCTTGAGTATATTAAGGAATTCCGCGCTGACAATATTTTCGGAATCGCTGAACTTTTAGCTCGCGGTGTTTCTATAAAAGAAATTCATAAGATTACAATGATTACACCGTTCTTCTTAGAGTCAATCAAGCGCATTGTTGATATGGAAGAAACCCTTAAGGCTAACGTCAATGACCTTGAAACCTTAAAGGCTGCAAAGAAAATGGGCTTTAGCGATAAATATGTTGCTCGTATGTGGAAATGCCGGGAATTAGATGTTTATAAGTTCAGAAAAGAGCATAATTTGTTCCCGGTATTTAAAATGGTTGATACCTGCCATACAAACGCATATATTCCTTACTTCTATTCTTCATATTCCGATGAGAACGCATCGCGCCTTACTGATAAGAAAAAGCTCGTTGTTTTAGGCGCAGGCCCTATCAGAATCGGTCAGGGCGTTGAGTTTGACTATTCAACTGTCCACGCTGTTACGACCATTAAAAACTCGGGCTATGAGGCTATTATTATCAATAATAACCCCGAAACCGTTTCAACCGACTATACAACTGCCGACAAGCTTTATTTTGAGCCTCTCACTCCCGAAGATGTTATGAACATCATTGAGTTTGAAAAGCCTGAGGGCGTTATTGCATCTTTAGGCGGTCAGACTGCAATTAACTTAGCAGAGCCGCTTATGAAAATGGGCGTAAAAATTGTTGGAACAGATTGTGCCGCAATTGAGCGTGCAGAAAACAGAGATTCCTTTGAAAAGATTTTAAAAGACCTTAATATTCCTCAGCCTAAGGGCAAGGCAGTTACCGATATTGAAGCAGGTGTTGCCGCCGCTAAGGAAATCGGCTATCCCGTTCTTGTTCGTCCGAGCTTTGTTCTGGGAGGCAGAGCAATGCAGATTGTTGCTAACGAGGAACAGCTTCGTCAGTATCTTAAAAATGCGGTTGAAATCGATGAGGATAAGCCTGTTTTGGTTGATAAATATATCTCGGGCAAAGAGGTTGAGATTGATGCTATTTGCGATGGTATAAACGTATTTGTTCCCGGTATTATGGAGCTTGTTGAAAGAACCGGCATCCATAGCGGTGACTCTATCAGTGTTTATCCTCCGTTCAGCATTTCCGATAAGGTTAAGGGCAAAATTCTGCAGTATGCCAAAAAGCTCGGCCTCGGAATAGGAATTATCGGTCTTTATAACATTCAGTTCATTGTTGATAAATCTGATGAGGTTTATATTATCGAGGTTAATCCGCGTTCTTCAAGAACCGTTCCGTTCCTTTCAAAAGCAACAGGCTATAGCCTTGCGGATATTGCAACCGAGGTTATCCTTGGAAAGAGCTTAAAAGAGCAGGGACTTTTTGATATTTATCCTCCTGAAAAGGATAGATGGTATGTTAAGGTGCCTGTGTTCTCGTTTAACAAAATAAGAGGTCTTGATGCTTATCTTTCACCTGAAATGAAATCAACAGGCGAAGCAATCGGTTATGATGATAAGCTTAACCGCGCAATGTATAAGGCGCTTCAGGCTTCAGGAATGAAGTTGCAGAACTATGGAACCGTTTTCGTAACTGTTGCAGATAAAGATAAAGAAGAGGCACTCCCGCTTATCCGCCGCTTCTATAACCTCGGCTTTAATATCGAGGCAACAAGCGGAACAGGCAAGTTCCTCAAGAATAACGGAATCAGAACCCATATCTTAGGCAAAATCGGCGACGGTAGCGAGGAAATACCTACTGCAATCCGTCAGGGTCATATTGCTTATATCATCAATACAAGTGATGTTACAGGCGAGGACCACACCAAGCGTGACGGTCATCAGATTCGTCTGCTTGCAACCGAGAATAATGTCAATATCTTTACTTCTCTTGATACCGTTAAAACCTTGCTTGATGTTTTAGAGGAAACAACAATTTGCATTTCAACTATTGATGCATAAAACTCTTTTAAAGAGGCAGATAATGAAAAACGAAATTTTTGAAATTTTATCGCAAGAAAAAATTGCGAAAAACGTTTATAAAATGGTGTTAAAAGGCAATACCGATGGGATTTCGGGCTCGGGTCAGTTTGTCAATATAAAGCTAGACGGATTTTACCTCCGCCGTCCTATCTCGGTTTGCGATTATGATGCTGAAACCTTAACCCTCATATATAAAACAGTAGGCGAGGGAACCGAGGCAATGTCCAAATACCCCGATGGCACTAAGCTTGATGTTTTAGTTGGCCTTGGCAACGGATATGATTTAAGCCTTTCGGGCGATAAGCCGTTGCTTATAGGCGGAGGTGTTGGAGTTCCTCCGCTTTATAATCTCTGCAAAAAGCTTGTTGCTCTCGGCAAAAAACCAACCGTTATTTTAGGCTTTGGTAGTTCAGATGAAGTTTTCTATGAAAAAATGTTTGCGGCTCTTGGCGCAGAGGTCAGAGTTACCACCGTTGACGGTAGTTATGGCACAAAAGGCTTTGTTACCGATGCCTTAAATGGTATTGGATATACATATTTCTATACCTGCGGTCCCGAGCCGATGTTAAAAGCCTTATATAATGCAACTGTAACTGAGGGTCAGTTCAGCTTTGAGGAGAGAATGGGTTGCGGCTTTGGCGCTTGTATGGGTTGCTCTTGCAAAACAAAATACGGCAATAAGCGCATCTGCAAGGACGGACCTGTTCTTAAAAAGGAGGAGATTATATGGTAAACACAAAAATAGATTTGTGTGGTGTAACAATTGATAACCCTGTAATCCCCGCCAGCGGAACCTTTGGTTTTGGCTATGAGTTTGCAGAAATTTATGATATAAACTGCCTTGGCACCTTTTCCTTTAAAGGAACAACCAAGGATGCTCGCTTTGGCAACCCAACTCCGAGAATTGCAGAATGCGATATGGGCATGATAAACGCCGTTGGTCTTCAGAACCCCGGTGTTGAAAAGGTAATAAGCGAGGAGCTGCCGAAACTCAAAA
This sequence comes from uncultured Oscillospiraceae bacterium, assembly GCA_949295415.1. Lineage (GTDB taxonomy): Bacteria > Bacillota > Clostridia > Oscillospirales > Acutalibacteraceae > UMGS172. The sequence continues at coordinate 14,967 of CASFLA010000018.1, read as the reverse complement.
AATGCTTCAATAAGCCTGTTATGGCTAATGTCAGCGGCTTTTCCGTTCCCGATTATGCTTATACAGTTGAAAAGCTTGATAGTGAGAGCCAAATCGGTTGGTTTGAGGTTAATATTTCCTGCCCCAATGTTCATGGCGGCGGAATGAGTTTTGGAACAAGTCCCGAGGCCGCGGCCGAGGTTACAAAAGCTTGCAGAAGGGTTACCGATAAACCCTTGTTTATCAAGCTTTCGCCCAATGTTACCGATATTGTGTCTATCGCAAAGGCTTGCGAGGATGCAGGTGCAGACGGTATCAGTATGATAAATACTCTCTTGGGAATGAGAATTGACCTTAAAACAAGAAAACCGATAATTGCTAATAAAATGGGTGGATTTTCTGGCCCTGCAATAAAACCGGTTGCTTTAAGAATGGTATATCAGGTCTATGATGCAGTTAAAATTCCCATAATCGGCATGGGCGGTATATCAACCGCTAAAGATGTTATCGAAATGATGCTTGCCGGCGCAACTGCGGTTGAGGTTGGCGCGGCCAACCTTATTGACCCAATGTGTTGCAAGACAATTATCGAGCAGTTGCCTATTGAAATGGAAAAATTAGGAATAAAATCATTAACAGAAATAATAGGAGGAGCACACAATGGGTAAGGATGTAATTATAGCTTGCGATTTTGCTAGCAAGGAGGCTTGTCTTAACTTCCTTGATAAGTTTGAGGGAAGAAAGCCGTTTGTTAAAATCGGTATGGAGCTTTTCTATGCCGCAGGCCCTGAAATAGTTCGCGAGATAAAGTCGAGAGGTCATAAGATTTTCCTCGATTTAAAGCTTCATGATATCCCCAATACAGTTAAAAAATCAATGGCGGTTTTATCAAATCTTGATGTTGATATGACCAACCTCCATGCCGCAGGAACTATCAGTATGATGGAGGCGGCTATCGAAGGCCTTATCCGTGCAGACGGAACAAGACCTTTGCTTATTGCAGTTACCCAGTTAACCTCTACCGATCAGGAAAGAATGGAAAACGACCTTCTTATTAAAGAACCGATTGATAAGGTTGTTATGCACTATGCTCATAACGCCAAGATAGCAGGACTTGACGGTGTTGTTTGCTCTCCGCTTGAAGCGGGCAAGGTTCATGATGCTTGCGGCGAGAAGTTCTTAACCGTAACTCCCGGTGTTCGCTTTGCTGAAGGAGATGTTGGCGACCAGAAGAGAGTTATGACTCCCGCAGAGGCTAAGAAAATCGGCTCGGATTACATAGTTGTTGGCAGACCGATTACTGCAGCAGATGACCCCGTTGCAGCATATACCCGCTGTGTTGATGAATTTTGTGACTGATAAGGAGAACAAAAATGGAAAGCTATAAAAGAGAATTTATTCAGTTTTTAGAGTCAGCAGGAGTGCTCAAGTTTGGTGATTTTACCGCAAAATCGGGAAGAAAAATCCCTTACTTTATCAATGCAGGCGATATTAAAACCGGCGACCAGATTTCTAAGCTCGGCGAGTTTTATGCCAAAGCTTATTTTGAAAAGGTTGGTAACAAGAGAACAGTCCTTTACGGACCCGCTTATAAGGGTATTCCGATAGCAGTTTCGGTTGCTTGTGCATTATCTAAAAATGGACTTGATGTTCCGTTCTTCTTTAACCGTAAGGAAGAAAAGGACCACGGAGAAGGCGGCGTTTTCGTTGGCTATAAGCCGCAGGAGGGCGAGGAAATCGTTATCGTTGAGGACGTTATAACCGCAGGAACCGCAATAAGAGAGAGTATGGCGATTTTATCAGCCCTTAAGGGAACCAAGGTCGCCGCAACCTTCGTTATGGTTGACCGCAAGGAAAAGGGTCAGACCGAAAAGAGTGCAATGACTGAGGTTAGCGAGGAGTTCGGATTCCCTGTATATTCGGTTGTTGATGTTTATGATATTATCGAGTATCTCGAAGAAGATGAGGCAAACCGCGAGAATGTTGACCGAATCAAGAAATATCTTGAGGTCAACGGTGTTAAGGCATAATAAATCATAAAACGAAAGGACTTTAATTTAATGAGAAGTCTAATTGATATTCTTGATTTAAGTTTAAGCGAAATTGATGAGCTGATAACAGTTGCAAACGATATAATTGAGAATCCCGAAAATTATAGAGAAAAATGCCGTTATAAAAAGCTGGCAACTCTATTTTTCGAACCATCAACCAGAACCCGTCTTTCATTTGAGGCGGCAATGATGGAATTAGGCGGCGGTGTTCTTGGCTTTTCTGAAGCAAACTCAAGTTCTACTGCTAAGGGCGAGAGCGTTTCGGATACAATTGCGGTTGTTGGCGGTTATGCCGATATTATCGCAATGCGTCATCCCAAGGAGGGCGCTCCGCTTGTTGCATCTATGAAAAGTGATGTTCCAATTATCAACGCAGGCGATGGAGGTCATAACCACCCAACGCAGACCCTGACCGACCTGCTTACAATTCAGCGTGAAAAGGGAACCTTTGAGAATCTTACAATAGGTCTTTGCGGCGACTTGAAGTTTGGAAGAACTGTTCATTCGCTTATAGCCGCGATGTCAAGATATAAGGGCATCAAATTCGTGCTTATTTCTCCCGAAGAATTAAAGCTGCCCAGCTATGTTAAGGAATCTCATATAAAGGCTCAAGGCATCGAATATAAGCAGACAACCTCTTTAGAGGAGGTTATGCCAGAGTTAGATGTTCTTTATATGACAAGAGTTCAGAAAGAGCGCTTCTTTAATGAGGAGGATTATCTCCGCTTGAAAGATAGCTATATCTTAACTCCCGAAAAACTAAAAAATGCTAAAGAAGATATGATTGTTCTTCATCCGCTGCCAAGAGTCAATGAAATATCAACCGCAGTCGATGATGATAAAAGAGCATGTTATTTCAAACAAGCAAAGTATGGTAAATATATAAGAATGGCTCTTATCCTTAAACTTTTGGGGGTGGAATAAATGCGCGTCGATTCAATGAAAAACGGTATCGTTATTGACCATATCGCTTCTGGAAAGGCTATGGATATTTATAATATGCTTGGTCTTGACGAGCTTGATTGCACCGTTGCAATTTTGAGAAATGTTCCAAGCAAAAAGATGGGCAAAAAGGATATTATTAAAATAGATTGCGATATAGATATTAACTTTGATGTTTTGGGATTTTCAAGCCCTAATATAACGGTCGATATTGTTCGCAACGGCGAGGTTTCAGAGAAAAAGCATATTGCTTTACCTGAGCAGTTAACCGATATATTAACCTGCAAAAACCCCAGATGTATAACATCAACCGAGCAGGATATCCACCATATCTTTAAACTTACCGATGCTAAAAACGGCATTTACCGCTGCATCTACTGTGATACAAAAGCAAAATAAAAAACGGCTGGCATTCGCCCACGCCTCATAGGGCAGTATTTCCTTAAGAATGTGAAATTTCGGCACAATAATGCATAAAAACCCATCAATACGCGACAGCGTTATTGATGGGTTTTTATCAATATTTATAAGAATATTTGTCATCTTGCATCTGCTTTATTTTTACACCGAATATATCTTCGATAATGGGTAAGTTGCAGAGTTCACTCGGCGTTATGTGAGCAATGATTTCTCCATTGCTCATCACGGTAAGCGTATCCGAAAAATCAAAGGCGAGTGGCAGATCGTGCATCACGGTCACGATCCCCTTGCCGTTATCGGAAAGCTGTTTTAACAGCCTCATCAATTCAAGCTGATGAGCGATATCAAGATAGGTGGTAGGCTCGTCCAGAAGAATGTAATCTGTATCCTGCGCAAGTGCCATTGCTATGTAGGCGTTCTGACGCATACCGCCGGAAAGCATAAACAGCGGCTTTTCTGCAAAATCTGCAATTCCTACCTGTTCCATAGCGGAGTATGCAATTTCTCTGTCGCGGCTTGTATATTTTCTTGGATAGCTGAGATAAGGGAATCGACCGTGAAGCACCATTTGCATAACCGTCATATCGGGAGTGTTCTTTCCTTGCGAGAGATATGCGATCTTTTTGGCAATCGCGTTTCTGCTCATTGTAAGGAGATTTTCGCCGTCAACAGTGATCTCACCGCCTGACAGTGGCAAAATGCCGAGTATAGCTTTGAGCAGCGTGCTTTTTCCGCATCCGTTTACGCCGATGATACTCGTCAGCTTACCTTTTTCAAAAAATGCGCTTACGTCGTTAAGGACGGTCTGTTTTCCGTATCCCGCTGATATACAATTCAGTTCAAGCATTTCTGTGTCCTCCTTTTCCTTTGAGCAGAATGAAGATAAAGAAAGGAGCACCAAGGAATGCCATAATGATTCCCACGGGCAGCTCATACGGTGCGAATACTACTCTTGCAAGCGTATCGCATAGTGAAACGAAGCCCGCGCCAAACAAAGCGCACAGAGGCAACAGATGCTTTGATTCCGATGTGGATATTCTTCTCACTGCGTGCGGCACTAAAAGTCCTACGAAGGAGATTAGACCGCAAACGCTGACTGCCGCACCTGCCAACAGTGCGGAAAGCAGTAAGAATATTACGCGCATCACGTTTGTATTCATTCCAAGCCCTTTGGCGTTTTCGTCACCAAGAGTCAGCACGTCAAGCTCGTTTGAAAATGTTAAGAGTATCAAGACGGATATTAAAACGATCACTGTGGCAGGTATCAGCTTTGCGTAAGTCACCGATGAAAAGTCACCTATCTTAAAATCGAGGCTCTGTATACTGATTTCGGGATTGAAGGTGGTGACTGTATCGGATATCGCGCTGAGCAAGGCGTTCAGCGCTACGCCCATCAATATGACCGTTCCTCTTGAAGCCCCCCATTTTCTTGCTCCGAGACTGACAAGCATCACGGTTAAGAATGCACCGACAAAAGCAAACAGAGAGAGCCTCCAGCCACCTATGATACCCAATGCCGAGCCAATAGTGACAGCAAGACCTGCACCCGCATTTACACCGATAATGCTCGGAGATGCCAATCGGTTCGCAAGCACGCCTTGAATGACCGCGCCTGACACGGCGAGCGCCATACCGCATATAAGACTTCCAAGAACTCTCGGCAATCTGACGTATAGTAATATTCTTGCCTCGGGACTCTGCATATCTCCCGCTATAAGCGACGAAAGCATGTCCGAAAACCTCAGCTCCGATGATCCGAACAGCACACCGAGAACGGCAGCAAGAAGCAATAAAATGATCGCTATACCGTATATATATCCTATCTTATTTTTTCGTAAGCTTATCATAAAGTATTTCGTATGACTCTGCCCAGCGCGCGTTAGGCTTCAGATTGAACAGCGTTTTATCCATAACGTGCAATCTACCGTTTTTCACCGCATCAAGCGCACTCAGGGCAGGGTTCTTCTTTATCAGATTTTCAAGCGACTGCTTCGCCACCTCCGTATCACTTCCCATTGTTACCACGAAAATGTGATACGGCTCTTCGCGAATGATCGCTTCTACACTCAAATTTTCAAGCAAGCTCGTGTTACTGTCGGCAATATTGATACAGCCCATATCGTGCAGCATTTCGCCAAGGATCGTTCCACTGCTGCCTTTTGCCTTTACAAAGCTTGAAGCGGCTCGCAGCAATAGGACTTTTCGTTCATCTTCGGGAATATCTGAATTTTTGTACTCTGCTTTTATTTCATCGATCTGTGCCTTGATCGCAAGTCCGTTCTGTTCGTAGAGATCCTTGCGTTCTGTAATGTCGGTAGAAATATCGAGCATTTTCAGATAATCGTCGAAGCTATCCACGTCAAAATATGCAACGGCAATTCCCATAGCTTCCAGTGTTTCCCTCATCTCAACATTGGAGGCAGTGGACGCGCTTGCGATAACAAAATCGGGGTCTGCTGATATGAGAAGCTCGAGACTCGGAGAATGCGCGCCGCCGATATTGACGGCATCGTCAAGCTCAAGCCCGAAATCCTCCCAAGCATCCTCAGCAGATGCGCAAAGCTTGCCGCCCGCAAGCATCCAAACGTCCGCGAAGCTTCCAAGAAGGGCGGCAACTCGCTCGGGGTTCTTTTTGATATTCACCTCTCGACCGAGGGCATCGGTAAAGACTACAGTGTTTTTGTTCTCGTTTTTCGGTTGAGCGTTACACGCTGATATAGAAAACAGAACTGCTGTGATCAACAGAAAAGCGACGATATTCTTTATTGTTTTTACTTTCTTCATATATCCTCTTAAATGGCGTATTTCATTGACAAATCACGGAAAATATTATATAATATTATATCATAAAAACAGGTGTAAGTCAATGAAATCGAGGTAAACAGAAATGTTGACGAATGAACAAATAACAAGTGTTAAAGGAAGAGGTTTTCTCAGAAACAGAGGAACCGACCGCTTCTCAGGCAGGGTTGTTACGGTTGCAGGACTTTTTACCCCCGACCAGCTTCACGCTATCGCCGAATGCTCCGAGAAATACGGCAACGGCAAAGTAATATTTACCGCAAGACTTGCCGCAGAGATCGTTGGAATTCCGTTTGATAAAATTCCCGAAGCGGAGGCATTTATGTCAGAGCGTGGATTGTATTTTGGCGGCACGGGCGCAAAGGTTCGTCCTATTACCGCTTGTAAAGGCACGACCTGCGTTTACGGAAACATTGATACACAGGAACTTGCAAAGGTTATATACGATAAGTTTTACATAGGGATGCGCGACGTGAAGCTTCCGCATAAATTCAAGATCGGAGTAGGCGGCTGTCCGAACAGCTGTATGAAGCCGAGTCTTAATGACGTAGGCGTTGAGGGATGCCGCGCGTTCTCTTTTGACAGTGAGCTTTGCCGCGGCTGTAAAAAATGTGCCGTTGCCGAAAGCTGTCCGACAAAGGCAGTATCCGTTGTCAACGGAAAGGCGGTTATCGATATGTCTAAATGCACAAGCTGCGGCGTTTGCGTTGGGAAATGTCCTTTCGGCTCTGTTCCCAAGGAAGCAGGAGCGGTCTGCCGTATCTTTGTGGGCGGAACTTGGGGAAAGATTCAGCGTATGGGAACACTCTTGAATAACGTATATTCGGCAGATGAAGTTCCGACCGTTATTGAAAAGGTTATGCTTTGGTATAAGGAAAACGGATATGTCAAGGAGCGCCTTGGTGCAACAGTTGACCGTATAGGCACGGATGCTCTTGAAGCGGCAATTGCGACGGATGATCTGATCGCAAGAAAAGATGACATTTTGGCAAAGCCTCTGCTTGAAAGACAATAAATATTTCTTCAATTTCTGCAATGCAATTTTTGAGGGCTGACAGATTAATTTCTGCCAGCCCTCGTTAGTTATTCAGTTAGTGTTTCAGTTATCCAACCGTTTTTTTATTTATAAAGAGTAACTATTTCCGTCTAAATCTTTCCAACTAAACTCGCCGTTTTCTAAAATAATATAACTGTGCCTCGAGTTTTCTTTAGGAATGGAAACCGAACCCGGATTCATATAAATATAATTTTCATAAACTCTTCTGGCCGGTATATGAGTATGACCGCAAAGCAGAATATCGCCTTTAGATAAAGGCGGAAGCTTATCCTCATTATAGTTATGACCATGGGTTGCATAAATGGTTTTACCGTCAATATAAAGCACAGCATAATCTGCAAGAATCGGGAAGGGCAGAACCATTTGGTCAACCTCAGTATCACAGTTGCCTCTTACACAAAGAATAATATCCTTGTAATCACTTAAAAGGGATATAACCTTTTTAGGATTATAGTCTTTCGGCAAATCGTTTCTAGGACCGTGGTATAAAATATCGCCCAGTAATAAAAGCTTATCCGGGTTTTCTAGCTTTACAGCTTCAATCAGCTTTTTACAATAATATTCTGAGCCATGTATATCAGAGGCAATGATCAGCTTCATTAGAACACATCCAATCTTTATTGATTACATTATAATAATATCAAAATATCTATATTTTTGCAACGCTTTTGATTGACTTTTAATACAATATTTGGTATTGTAATGGTAAGCAAAATTGCACATTGTGTATTTTGGTTTGCAAATATTATTTTCTCTTCGCAAAAAGAAAAGGTTGTGATTAACTTATGTATCCGCAGATTCTTTATTGGAAATGGAACGATGACCAGTTAGACCCGAAAGTAGTAGAAAGGAAAGCGTATGATATTATAAATCGTAGTTGCTTTACCGATATCTACATGGCACCTCATAGTATGAGTGACCCTGATTCAACATACTTGAGCCCCGTTATGAAAGCGAGAATTGCAGAAGCAAACAAAATCTTTACCGATAACGGCAGAAGATTTGTTGTTGATATTGACGTTCGTCACGAGCCTGCAGTTTTCTATAAAAAATCAAAAGAATTATCTCATTTAGTTCATCATGTTGATGCAGAGCTTGATGAAAACGGAAAAGCTTTTGTTGAGTTGCCTGAAAACAAATGCTTTGACCACCGTGGAGTTGAGGACCCCTCATTGCATGAGTTCGAAGGCGTAAACTACATAAGCGAGATTTTAGCCGCCTATGCTGTTGATATGGTCGGAGAAGGCTATTATAAAGAGAATACAGTTACCGATATTTTAGATAAAATCGAAATATCGGAAAAAGACGGAAGGTATTTTGCATCCATTGATGCAGGCAAGAAAAATGCCGGAAGACATTGCTTCTTCTATCCGAGCTATTGCGTCCGTATGCCTGACCTTATGACCGATGTTTATCTCGAATGCGAGGAAGAACTCTTTGAGGCTATTAAGGATATTCCCATTGCAGGCGTTTGCGTTGATGAATGGGGATTAAGATCTCTTATTTATAAAAACACCAACCCCTGCTTCTACTATTCGAATTCAACTGCCGAGAAGTATAAGGAAAACTGCGGCAGAGATTTAAAGAAAGACCTTATTAATTTCTATTATGCTCCCGAAGGAAAACTCGGTGAAAGCATTAAGGTTGTTAACGACTATGTTCGCACCATTCGTAAGCAAGAGGTTAAGGGCGAGCAGTTGGTTTATGACTTGACCAAAAAATATTTTGGCAAGGATGCTTTTGTCGGTTGCCATCCTACTTGGTGGGGTTCCAATATAAGCCTTGCTTTTGAAATTTTCCATAATGGAATTGACTGGTGGGAGGTTCCGAGAGATTACGCTCAGACCGACGAAAAAGTTACCATTCCTGTCCGTAACTCTTTAGCCCGTCCGTTACCCAAGCCGGTTTGGTATAATATGTGGTATTCACAGATGACTATGGATATCAAAACATATTTCAAAGAAACCTGGGTTAACGCCCGTTTCGGCGGCAGAACTCACCACCTTGGCTATGAATGCTATGAGCCCGGCGTTGTTCTTACTCTCTGGGAAGAGGGAAGACTTGAGGCTATTTCAGAAATGGAAGAGCAGATTGCAAAGCTCAATAAGTTCCAGAAAGCAAAGCCTGATGCAAGAGTTCTTTATATCTTTGGCATGGAGTCCTTTACCAACTGGCATATGAGACATCATGGTATCACCGTCATTCCTTACGACCTTAAGAATGTTAAGGAACCGATGGCACTTTCTAACCAGTTGTTTGCTAAGAACATTCTCCACGATATGACACCTTCTTCTGAAATTGACAGAGGAACTATAACCTTTAACGGCGAAAAGGCAGTTTGTGGCGGTCATACCTATGATGCGGTTGTTCTTGTTCATCCGAATGGATGCAACAAGAAGACTCTCGAGTTCTTCGATGAGTATTCAAAGGTTAATAAGAACCTTATCGTTATCGGTAATTGTGAGTATCTTGATGACGGTTCTAAAATTGACCATAAGTTTAATACCGAGTATTTCTTTGAGGATACACCTACTGGTGAGCAGGTGGCAGAAATCCTTGATAAACTCGGTGTTGCTCATAATATGACCGAGCAGTATTGCGTATTTGAGGATTCGAGCGTTATTGCAACAACTGACGGTGCTTTAAATGTTGGTAACCCGTTATCTTGCGATTTCAAAATCGGTGAGCATGAGGTTTCTTTCGAGGGAACAGACTTTGTTGCAGTGAGAATCGAGGGCGATAAGCCTGAGTTCTGCTATGGAACAGCTGATAAGCTTACTATTGATGGTAAGTCAGTCCTTTAATATTTTAGAAGCAGGTTGGGTAAAACCAACCTGCTTTTCATTTTTCTTGACGGGAATTGGAAAATTTGGTAATATATTCTTATAAATGCCGGAGGTAACTTAATATGCATATTTCGCATGAAGTTGAAGAGGCTTTTGAAGAAGCAATACACGAAATAACCGAAGTATTTACTGAAGAAGAACTTATTTCCCACAGCCACCATAAAAAATTAGAAAAAATAATTCTCGTTTTAAGAAATTCAGCAGTTTTAGTTGCGGTTTTGCTTTTTGTGGCTTCACTATTTCATTTTGAAGGTTATAGTATAATTAAAGCGGTAGCGTATTTTGTTGGCGCTTTTGCCTATGTGTGTGAAGTGCTCCTGCTAACCGATTGCTTAACAACCAAAGTCCCGCATAGTGAAATGTTTATGGCTTATTGCTTTGGCCCGTTATACATACTAATGGGTCTTGGATACTTATTATAAAATTAAAAGCCCTTAATCGATATTGGCGGTTAAGGGCTTTATTTATGCTTTTGCTGATTCTTTGTTCTTTAACAGTTTATACATTTCTTCGGTTGCAAGTCTTGCTTTTGCAACAATATCATCTTTAGTTTTCGGGAAGCAATAATATAATGTTTTGCTATCGCCAATACATATAACATCGCCGATTTCATACCAATAGTAATCTGAATACAAGCTATATGAAGCGGCAGGGGAATGAGTAAAATCGATTTTACCTTCACAACCGGTCAGATGGAAACCGTCAACTGTGTGAACAATTCGTCCGTCGCCAACCTTATAAACAGCCTTTGTGTTTACTAACATATAAATATCAATCGGCAGGTCTAGTTTATATGTTCCGTTTATTATTTCCTCTTTAACGCATTGACGCTCCCAACTATACCAATCGGGGATATGGTTGAATTTTTCCTCGCAGTTGAGAGCTTTTAAATAGCCTAACTCGGTCAATTCATAGGAAGCACCGCATTTTTTGCAGGTGATTGTTGTTCCTCTGCCCTCCATACTTGCCTCATCAAGACAATGAGGGCATTTGTAAAGTGCGCGGTTAAGAAAATCCGCTCTGAATTTCTCATCTACTATGATTCCGTTTTCTTGTTGCCAACGGAAATTATCAAATGAAAACCGTTCGGCTAAAATATCGTTTATTTCGCTTGACGATTTTTCCTTAATATCATCGGGGGATAAGAGATAAATCATATCCGCCGAAACATTAACCTTTCTTAGCTGCAGATTGTTATAAAGCGGGTCTCGTTGGAATGCACCGTAGGTTTTAATCATAACAACGGGAACATTTAGTAACTTTATAAGTCTTCCAAGTGAAGAGGGAAGGTCGGTTGCGGTTCCATCAAAGCTATAGCTTGCTTCGGGATACATAAGCACTGAACAGCCCAACTTTTTGAACGAATTAGAAAGATTTCTGATAAGCTTAGGGTCTGCAACAAACTTATTAGTAGGTATGCAGCCAAGCTGGCGCATAAGCCAACGCTTGCCAACAAAGCCGTCAGAGGTGCAAACAATATTAAAAGGTCTCGGATAAAGTATAACCGATGCTATTTTCAAATCAATAAAGCTTGAATGGTTCATTAAAATCAGGCAGGGCTCCTTTTTGCCTAATTTTTCCATACCAATTTTATTACATTTAAACCTTGCTGCAATCAGGTCGAAAATTGATAGTATGCAAAGTAATGTTCTGAATATTATGTTCGGCTTTTTATGCTTAAAAGGCTTGTCTGACTTTAAGTTTATAACCTCATCATAGGATAAAACCTTGGTTTTGATTTTCATTGTCCCACCTCAAAAATATTTTATGCCGTATTGTATGATTAAAAGAAAGAGATTTTTGTATTAAATTTTGGTTTTAACAAATGCTTTTCTGTATGCAACAGGCGTCATATTATAAGCGTTTGAAAAAACCTTGGTAAAATAGTTCTGGTCGGAGAATCCGCAGGAAACCGCAATAGCTTTTATAGTTTCATCAGATTCGCGGATAAGCTCTTCAGCTTTCATCAAACGGTATTTTGAAATATATTCACTAACAGTAATGTTGAATTTCGACTTAAACTTGCTCATTAAGGCCGTTCTGCTGCAAGCAAAAACCGCGCAAAGATTTTTAACTGAAAGGTCGCCCGAATAATTCATATGTATATAATGCCTCAAACTAATTGCAAGGTCATCGTATTTTGGCGCAACCTTTTTAGATTGGGTTAAATACTCCGCAATTATAGAAAGAATATTAACATAGCTGCTTTGATTTTCAACGGGTATTTTAGGGATAGCTTCTATAATAGCTTCAAGCTTTTCTTTATCGTCGGTAAAATCTGCTGACAGACTTTTTATTTTATCAATACTAAAATCATTATCATCAGATATTTGCCCCATCATAAAAAATCCTGAAAGAACGCCGTAGTGATAAATGGGCGCAACCGTTTCAATCAGTCCGCAATGGCAAGTATATGTATAAGTGCTTCCTGTGCTTAGGACCTTTTCAAAAGCGAATCTGTCAGCATCCTTGCAGCGCTTTGCTACAGCTTTATTCTGCTGGATAAAGGCGCAAAATTCAGTTAAACTGTCAGGGTAGGCGGCGATTTCATTGAAATCAACATCGTGAATTGATATTCTTGCGTTGGTTATCTTATGAAAATCGCGCAAAATAGAGATTATTTGTAAATTAGAGTCCAATTTTTTCACCTTTCGTCCTTTTTAGTCCTATTTTACTAATAATTATACATTTTTTCTATGGAATAATCAACCCCAACGCTATAGAATATTGTTTAGATACCCCATTTTGTTTTTGGAGGCATAATATGAGAGATACTAAGTTAGAAAGAATGATGAATGAAGCAATAAGATGCTTTCAGTTTAAAGGAACCTTTCATGATTTCATAAAATATGGTAACGGTCATATAAACGATACCTTCCTTGTTCGTTTTATTGATGAAAACGGAAAAAAGACTAAGTATATTCTTCAGCGAATAAACAGTAATGTTTTCAAAAGACCTGCAGAGGTTATGTCTAATATTATTAAGGTGACCGAGCACCTCAAAAAAGCTATTGAGGCTTATGACGGAGACCCCGAACGCGAGACCTTAACCGTTATTAAAACAAAAAGCGGCAGGGGATATTATATTGATGGTTATGGCTTTTGCTGGCGTGCATTTATTTTTATAACCGATTCTGTATCTCTAGATCTGCCTGAGGATGATAACGATTTTTATCAAAGTGCAGTTGCTTTCGGTAATTTCCAGAGAATGTTGGGTGATTTTCCGGCATCAGAACTTTTTGAAACAATTCCCAACTTCCATAATACCCCTAAAAGATATGAAAACTTCTTGGCATCCTTAGAGAAGAATGTATCGGGAAGAAAAGATACCGCTTTAGAGGAAATTGAGTTTGTAAACAAAAGAAAAGATTTTATGAGCCTTTTAGAGGATAGTCATAAAGAAGGCAAGCTGCCGCTCAAAGTTACCCATAATGATACTAAAATGAACAATGTTATGCTTGATAAGGATACAAGAGAGCCGGTTTGCGTTGTTGATCTTGATACCATTATGCCGGGCTATTCTGTAAACGATTTCGGCGATTCTATTCGCTTCGGCGCAAGCACCGCTGCCGAGGACGAACAGGACCTTTCAAAAGTTCATTTTGATATTAAGCTTTTTGAAACCTATACAAGAGGCTTCTTAAAAGGCTGCGGCGGAACCTTAACTCAAGGAGAAATAGACCTGCTCCCTGCAGGTGCCAAGATGATGACTCTTGAATGCGGTATGCGTTTCTTAACCGATTATATTGATGGTGATACATATTTCAAAACCTCATATCCCGAGCATAACCTCGTTCGCTGCAGAACCCAGTTCCGTCTTGTTGAGGAAATGGAACAGCATTGGGATGAAATGCAGGCAATAGTTCAGAAGTATAAATAATATTAAAGAGGACTTAGGTACGCCCACGCCCCATAAGGAAATACTGCCCTATGGGGCGTGGGCGAATGCTAAGCCCTCTTTTTTTATGAGCAGAATCTGTGATTGCCGATAACCGTTATAAGCGGACGAGACCATATCCATTTGCTTGTGGCAGTTTTAGGGTTGAAATAATAGATTGCACCGCCACTTGGGTCAACCCCGTTTAAAGCATCTCTTGCGGCTGAATATGCACTGTCGGAAATAGGCTTGTCAAACTGCCCGTCATCAATGCAGGAAAAGGCGCCTTTTTGATAAATAACTGCTGAAATTGAATTAGGAAAGGAAGGATGCTCAATTCTGTTAAGAACAACTGCGCCAACCGCAACCTGTCCCGAATATGGTTCACCGCGTGCTTCTGCAGAAATAAGCCTTGCGAGCAATCTGTAATCGGATGAGGAGTATTCTGAACCTGATGAGCTGCCGGTTGGAAGACCAATAAGCTCTAAGGTAACAGGACCACAAATTCCGTCGGCCTTGATTCCGTGCTTCTTTTGGAATTTAATAACAGCATTTTTGGTTTTAGTTCCGTATATGCCGTCAACCGAACCGGAATAGTATCCCCAGTTTTTTAGCCGCGTTTGAATGTTTCTAACCTCGGTTCCTCTTGAACCGACCTTCGACAACCCGTATGATGTGCCAACTATTGATATGCACATTATTATAACAGTAAGACTAACTGAAAGTGTCTTTTTAAATATCATTTTTGTTTTCACCTAACAAAATTTTAGATTATTAACATTATTTGCAAAGAGTAAATAATGATACATTTTGAAAGTAGTGAAAAAAATACCAAAAAAGTTGAAAAAACTCTAAAAAAGGTGTTGACTTTAGGAAATGTGTGTGGTAATATAATCGAGCGCCCAAAACGAGGGAATGCTGTGTAGAGCGGCATAAAGCGGATTTAGGGCGGTATCGGACCTTGAAAATTAAACAACGATAAAAGCTATGAAA
>CASFLA010000017.1 GCA_949295415.1 uncultured Oscillospiraceae bacterium | reverse complement strand
TTTCGGTTATTCATTAAATAGCACAATTGTTATGTTTGACCGTATTCGTGAAAATAATAAGTATTTTGCTCAACTTGCTATATGTGAGAATGTTAATAAAAGTTTACGCGAAACATTTACAAGGTCTGTTTTCACTGCCTTTACAACCTTTATTTCAATCACAGCAATCGCGGTTGTTGCAGAGTTCTTTGGTGTCACTGCCCTCCGCAGCTTTGCAATCCCGATGGTTTGCGGTATCATTGCAGGAACCTTCTCGTCCCTCTTTATTGTAGGTCCGATGTGGGTTAAATGGTCCGAAGCAAGAGCTGCAAAAGAAAGCAAATAAATTATAGTTTTTTAAAAAAAGCCGAGGATTATCTTCCTCGGCTTTTTTCTTATATAAAAACAAGGATAGCATTCGCTATCCTTGTTTTTTGGTCGAGGTGACAGGACTTGAACCTGCGGCCTCTGCGTCCCGAACGCAGCGCTCTACCAAACTGAGCCACACCTCGATAGATATTAAATTTTAAAAGAATGGCCAAATAATATAAATGGTTGCACTTGAGCGCTGCTACGCAGCTTACTCTTGCGGTGCCCGACATTTTCTCGGAACGCAAAATAGCGTCCTCGCCTCTGTCGACCGCGGCGCCTTTGTTGCGCTCCCTTCATCTGCCACAGGCAGCGGTCGCACACAAACTACCAAACTGAGCCACACCTCGATAGATATTAAATTTTAAAAGAATGGCCAAATAATATAAATGGTTGCACTTGAGCGCTGCTACGCAGCTTACTCTTGCGGTGCCCGACATTTCTCGGAACGCAAAATAGCGTCCTCGCCTCTGTCGACCGCGGCGCCTTTGTTGCGCTCCCTTCATCTGCCACAGGCAGCGGTCGCACACAAACTACCAAACTGAGCCACACCTCGATAGATATTCTTTTCGAACACCTAAACATTATATATATAAAGAGAGATCTTGTCAAGTTATTTTTTGGAATTTAATGCTATCCAAAATTTATGTTTTTCAAATACACATCCTGCACCCTGTAAAATATAATGGATATTGGAGGTGCTATATGGATGCTATTGTTTTGATGGCCTTAATAGCAACAATCTGCACCTGGCTTGTTACAACATTAGGTGCCGCAACGGTCATCTTTTTTAAATCTCCCAATCCTAAAATTCTAAACCTTATGCTTGGGTTTGCTTCCGGCGTTATGATTGCCGCAAGCTTCTGGTCTTTATTGCAGCCTGCTATTGAGCGCGCGGCTCTAGTTTGCAGGCAGCCCGCCTATTTAGTTGCTACAAGCGGTTTTTTAGCCGGTGCAATATTTATGTGGGCGAGCGATAAAATCGTCACATTCGCGCATAAGAGGGTTAATAACACACAAATAAGCTCCGATTCACGCTTACACCGGATTATAATGCTTATTTTGTCAATTACACTGCATAATATCCCTGAGGGGTTAGCAGTCGGTGTTGCATTCGGCGCATTAAAAAACGGCAATTACTCTAACGAGAGCATTATGGGCGCAGTTACGATTGCGATTGGAATTGGGTTGCAAAACTTTCCTGAAGGCGCGGCAGTTTCGCTTCCATTAAGGCGCGAAGGCTTTTCAAGGAAAAAGAGCTTTTTCTTTGGTCAAGCATCAGGCATGGTTGAGCCGATTGCCGGCTTATTGGGGGCACTACTTGTCGTTTATGTTGAGTCAATACTCCCCTTCGCGTTATCTTTTGCGGCGGGCGCAATGATTTTAGTTGCCGTTCATGAGCTTATTCCTGAATGCCAAAAACAGCAAAAAACCAGTCCATATTTTGCAACTATGGGAATAGTTTTAGGGTTTGCAACTATGATGCTATTAGATGTTATGTTAGGATAAAAAAACCCCGATTCAGAACCTTAAAGGTTTAAATCGGGGTTTTATTATTTCTTATGATAGCGCAAGGAGCAAATATCGTCGCCCTTAGCGATACATTTAGGCAGGTCGAGCACACTCCCATAGCACTCGCCTATTCCGTTATCGCCGCACATTGCTATATCGCAGAGTGTTGCAATTTCTTCATCTGAGCAGCCTGCGTTTTGCCAAGCTTTAACAAGCGGGCAGTAATGGAAATCAATTGAAAGCTTATCATCGGTGCTTTCTAAAATATCCATTTCAAAAACAAGCTGAGCAGGCTTTGTGAACAAGGTTTTACGAAGGCTTTAAGGCTATCGGTTTTACCTTTTTTAACAAGGTCAGCGCCTTGAGATAGTCCGCAACGCTTTATAGCGGCACTACCGAAATCTTTAGGGTCTAATCCCCTCTTTTTAGCCTCATCGCATAAAAGATAAAGCCAGAAAGCGCGATGCTCAAGCTGTGCTCTGATTGCCTGAAGCAGACCGTTTTTATACTTTGGTTCATTTTTTACGATACTCATATTATATACCCCTTTAGTTATTTATTGTAGAAAACTCAGCGGTTTTTTCTAAGTTTAGTTCTATATTTTCTTTGCTAAAAATGCTCTTGACTGCAACTGCAATCACCAAAACTATAAATGCGGCGGCGGTAAAGCCTAATATGTAAATAACCAATGACAACGGGAACGGAACAACCTGCTGAACAAGGCTATAAACGGGCAACGACGGCTCACAATAAGGGCTTATAAAGAACATATTAAAGGTTTCTGTCTTGGTTAAGCCTGATAAGTTTGCAATCTCGTTCATAATTGCGGCTAAAACGACCGCTATTACGAAAACCGGCATTGCCTTTAAAATGGTTGATAGCTTTACCTTAACATACCCTGTCCACAAAAGATAAACGCCGACTGTTATCATTGAACCATGGCAAATCATTGTTTGGATATTGATGCCTATTGTGCTTATAAAAACGGTTGAAGGATAAAGCATAACGCTGGCTCCTGCAAACACTGAATAGGTTGCAAGGAATGCCAATAATGCATCTCTTATTTTTCCTTTTTTGAGAACGCCTGCCAAAAAACCAACATACATCGGCATTGAGCAAAACTGGAACGGAAAGGCATACCATTGAAAATCGGTATTTATAGCACCATCACTAACAGTGAAGGTGTAATTTATCTGCTTATAAATTTCTAAGATAATAACTGCTATCGCGGTTATAAGAACTACGTTCCTAACCTGCTTTTCTGTTCCCTTAGGGAAACATTTACAAAGAATAGCTGTTACCACCGCAGTTATAACAAGCCATAAAATATGAAACCAGCCATACATAGTTGGCTTAGTCATACTTAAATCGAAAAAGTTTAAGATACCTATCAAAAGATTCATACTCACCCCTCCATACCCACGAACATATTATAGCCTTACCGCTAATTAAAGTCAACTCATAGAAAAGCCCTGCGGTTTTACCCGCAGGGCTTTTGATTGATTGCTTTGAAAATCACAAGCAAAATGCGTTATTAGTTTTCTTCTTTCTTTTTAGAAACAGAGGTAAAAACAAATCCGACTTCCTCACATAGATTTTTAATATGTGTTTATTTTGTCACTCAACACACACATTTCAAGGTATTGTCCTACGCTTTTTGTTTGACATAAACATATTTTATGATATAATAACCTCACGAAATAGTTACTAAATCAAAGATTTAGACTATTTCGGATAACATTGAATGACTAAAAGTTAAAATGCCTTGCATTTTAATCGGTGCTGTCGCACCTTACAAGGCTTCGCCTTGCTTTTAT
>CASFLA010000016.1 GCA_949295415.1 uncultured Oscillospiraceae bacterium | reverse complement strand
CCCTATATCCCATGCGGTGTTCTCGCATATCCATTATAACACCTATTTTGAATTCTGCACTATATTTTTGCTGTATTGTACCTCTTTTTGACATAAAAATATGCACCTCCAAAAGTGTCTAACTTTTGGGGTGCATATCATAGCCGAGGGTTGTTTTTGCCTTAAATTTATAATTAAGCCTTGCCAACAGAACCGAAGAGTTCCATTTTCTCTTTAACGGTTGCCTTGATTGCCTCAACACCGGGAGCTAAAAGCTTTCTCGGGTCAAAGCCCTTGCCCTCAAGGTCTTTACCTGCTTCTACATACTCTCTTGTTGCTGCGGCAAATGCCAACTGGCATTCGGTGTTAACGTTAATCTTTGAAACGCCGAGTGAAATAGCCTTTTTAATCATATCTGCGGGGATACCTGTGCCGCCGTGAAGAACGAGGGGCATAGTTTCGGTCTTCTCGCTTATTTTAGCTAAAACTTCAAAATTAAGACCCGCCCAGTTTGCAGGATACTTACCGTGGATATTGCCGATTCCTGCTGCCAACATTGTAACGCCGAGGTCTGCAATCATTTTGCATTCCTCGGGGTCTGCAACCTCACCGCCGCCGACAACACCGTCTTCTTCACCGCCGATAGCGCCAACCTCAGCCTCTAAGGAAAGACCCTTTTCTTCGCAAATACCAACAAGTTCTTTAGTCTTTGCAAGGTTTTCCTCGATAGGATAATGAGAACCATCAAACATAATTGACGAGAAGCCTGCTTCGATGCATTTCTTTGCACCCTCATAAGAACCGTGGTCAAGATGAAGGGCAACGGGAACGGTAATACCGAGCTCGTTAATCATTCCATTTACCATACCAACAATAGTAGTATAGCCGCACATATATTTCCCTGCGCCCTCGGAAACACCGAGAATAACGGGGGACTTAAGCTCTTCTGCGGTAAGAAGAATAGCCTTTGTCCATTCAAGGTTATTGATGTTAAACTGGCCGACAGCATATTTGCCTGCCTTTGCTTTGTTGAGCATTTCCTTTGCTGAAACCAACATAAATTTTCCTCCGTTAAGTTAAATTTTTAACATTTACAGTTTAAACCTAAAACGGTTTAAAATCAAGCACTAATTAAGCATATAGGGGATATTTTTTGCAGATTGCGGCAACCTCTGATTTAATATAATCCTTTTTATTTTCAAAATCAGTAACGCAAAGAGCGATGAGCTCGCCGATTTTTGCAAAATCGTCTTCATTTAAGCCTCTTGTTGTTGCGGCAGCAGTGCCAAGACGAACACCGCTTGTAACAAACGGCTTTTCGGGATCGTTCGGAATAGAATTTTTATTAGCGGTAATATTAACCTCATCAAGACGGTGCTCAAGCTCTTTACCGGTAACACCTGTTCCTCTTAAATCTAAAAGGCAGAGATGGTTGTCCGTTCCGTCTGAAACAAGGTTAAGACCATTGGCTTTAAGAGAATTTGCCAAGCTTAAGCAATTCTTGACTATTCTTTCCTGATACTCTTTAAACTCGGGCTTTAACGCCTCGCCAAAGCAGACTGCCTTACCTGCAATCACGTGCATCAAAGGGCCACCCTGATTTCCGGGAAAAACAGCCTTGTTGATAGCCTTTGCGATTTCCTCATCGTTTGAAAGGATAAGACCACCTCTGGGGCCGCGCAAGGTTTTATGAGTGGTGGTTGTTACAACATCGGCATACTGGACAGGATTCATATGAAGACCTGCTGCAACAAGACCTGCGATATGAGCCATATCAACCATCAATAGAGCGCCAACCTCTTTAGCGATATCGGAAATAATATCAAAGCGGATTTCTCTTGCATATGCAGAAGCGCCTGCAACAATCAGCTTAGGCTTGCATTCGTTTGCAATGCGGCGCATCTCGTCATAATCAATCCTTCCGTCCTCTGAAACGCCGTAAGGAACAAAATTATAGGATTTACCGGAGCTGTTAACGGGAGAACCGTGGGTTAAATGGCCGCCGTGAGCAAGGTTCATACCCATAACGGTATCGCCGTAGTTAAGCAAAGCCAAATAAACTGCCTGGTTTGCCTGAGCGCCTGAATGGGGCTGAACGTTGGCAAACTTTGCGCCGAAAAGACGGCAGGCGCGGTCAATAGCGATATTTTCAACTATATCAACACACTGACAACCGCCATAATATCTTTTACCGGGATAGCCCTCGGCATACTTATTTGTAAGAACAGAGCCCATAGCCGCCATAACTGCGGGAGAAACAAAGTTCTCAGAAGCGATAAGTTCAATATTACCCCTTTGCCTTGCGAGCTCAAGACCCATAGCCTCGCCGACTTCAGAATCGAATTCTTTGACAAATTCGGTAGAATCAAAATACTCTTTAAACATCTTTTTCACCTCGAAACAATTTCTAAAACTATTATAGTAGATTTTTGCAGTAAAAACAATAAGGTTTTACAAAGAAATGCTTTTATTTTACAAAAAAATATGTTAAAATATTAAGGATTATTGAAGATATTTATTCCAACCGTCCAAACGGTTGGTTTTAAGGAGAAAAAAATGGGATTACTTAAGAAACTTTTCGGTGATTACAGCGAAAAAGAAATAAAAAGAATATTACCTCTGCAGCAGCAGGTCTTAGAGCTTGAAAGCAAGTATGCCGCTTTTTCGGATGATGAGCTAAAGGGTATGACTGATAAGCTTAAAGAAGAACTCACAAACGGTAAAACGCTTGATGATATTTTGCCCGATGCGTTTGCGGTTTGCCGTGAGGCATCCTGGCGCGTTCTTTCAATGAAGCATTTTCCTGTTCAGATTTTGGGCGGTATAATCTTGCATCAGGGCCGAATCAGCGAAATGCGAACAGGTGAGGGTAAAACCTTGGTTGCAACCCTGCCTGCTTATCTTAATGCTTTGTCAGGCAAGGGTGTTCATATTGTAACTGTTAACGATTACCTTGCAAAGCGTGATAGCGAATGGATGGGTAAGGTCTATTCCTTCTTGGGTCTTACCGTTGGTCTTGTTATTCCCGGAATGGATAATGAGGATAAAAAGGCGGCCTATAATGCGGATATTACCTATTGCACCAACAATGAATTAGGCTTCGATTATCTGCGCGATAATATGGTTATTTATAAGGAGCAGAGGGTTCAAAGAGGCTATAATTTCGCCATTGTCGATGAGGTTGACTCGATTTTGATTGATGAGGCAAGAACTCCGCTTATTATCTCGGGCAGAGGGGATAAGTCATCTGACCTTTATGTCCAGGCGAATAAGTTTGCTAAGGGTCTTAAATGCGTTCGCATCAGACAGAGTGATGATAAAAAGACCGATGAGGAACTGCATATCGACGGCGATTATGTTGTTGATGAAAAGGCAAAAACCTGCACCCTTACACCTGACGGCGTTAAAAAGGCAGAGCAGTATTTTAATTTAGAAAATTTAAACGACCCTGATAATATGACAGTAGCACATCATATTCAGCAGGCTATCCGCGCCCACGGCGTAATGAAGCGCGATGTTGACTATGTTGTTAAAGACGGCGAGGTCTTAATTGTTGATGAGTTTACAGGCCGTATTATGTATGGCCGCCGCTATAACGAGGGTCTGCATCAGGCTATTGAGGCAAAAGAGGGCGTTAAGGTTGCACATGAGTCAAAAACTCTTGCAACCGTAACCTTCCAGAATTTTTTCCGCCTTTATAATAAGCTTTCGGGTATGACCGGAACTGCTATGACCGAGGACCAGGAGTTCAGGCAGATATACAGACTTGATGTTGTTGAAATTCCTACTAACAAGCCCGTTATAAGGCAGGATAAGCCTGATGTTGTTTATAAAACCGAGCGAGCAAAATTTTTAGCGGTTATAAACAATATTGTTGAATGCCATGAAAAAGGTCAGCCTGTCTTGGTTGGCACAATTTCTATTGAAAAATCTGAGCTTTTGAGCGCATTGCTTAAAAAACGCGGCATAAAGCACAATGTTTTGAATGCAAAGCATCATGAAAAGGAAGCAGAGATTATTGCTCAGGCAGGTAAATTCGGCGCCGTTACCATTGCTACTAATATGGCAGGTCGAGGCACCGATATTATGCTTGGCGGTAATGCAGAGCATCTTGCAAAATCGGAATTAAGAAAACTCGGCTACAGTGATGAGATTATCTCTGAGGCAACCGGTTTCGCTGATACTTCTGACCCCGATATTTTAAAGGCAAGAAAAGAATATGCCGAATTTTATAATACTTTTAAAGCCGAAATCGCACCCGAGGCTGAAATGGTTCGCGAGGCAGGAGGATTATTTATCATAGGAACGGAGCGCCATGAATCCCGCCGAATTGACAATCAGTTGAGAGGCCGTTCAGGCCGTCAGGGTGACCCCGGTGCCAGTCGATTCTATGTTTCGTTAGAAGATGACCTTATGCGTCTGTTCGGTGGCGAGAGGGTTTATAATATGATGAGCGCGCTTAATATTGATGAGAATATGCCTATTGAAACGGGTATTATTTCGCGTTCGATTGAAAGCGCTCAGGAGAGAATTGAATCGCGCAACTTTGCTATTCGTAAGAGCGTTCTTGATTATGATGATGTTATGAATAAGCAGCGTGAGCTTATCTATGCTCAGCGCAACCGCGTTTTAGACGGCGAGGATATAAAGCAAACCGTTCATAAAATGATAACCGATACCATTTCTTCGGCTATTGATACCTATTTACCGGGCGATATAGCTGATGATTGGGATTTAGATGGTCTTAGAAATTACTTCCTCGGTTGGCTTACTACCGACAGAAGCTTCCGCTATTCAGCCCAAGAGCTCAATAACATTGACAAGTCTGATATTGAAGCTGAGCTTTGCGAGATCGTTGATAAAATCTACGAGGAAAAGGAAAGAGAATACGGCGAGCAGGTTATGCGCGAGGTTGAGCGCGTTATGCTGCTCCGCAGTGTTGATACTCATTGGATGGACCATATCGATGCTATGGATGAGTTAAGGCGCGGTATTGGTCTTAGAGCCTACGGTCAGCATGACCCTGTTATTGCTTATCGCAACGAGGGTTATGATATGTTTAATGCTATGACCGAGTCAATAAGAGAGGATACAAGTAAGGCAGTGCTTTGCGTCAGAATTAAGAAGAATGAAGAACAGCTTGAGCGCAAAAAGGTTGCCGAGGAAGAGGCACAGCCCACCAATATTACTGTTCGCGGTAAAGGTGTTGTCAGCAAGAACGCGCCCTGCCCCTGCGGAAGCGGTCTTAAATATAAGCGCTGCTGCGGAAAAGATGTTGACTGATGCTTGACATTTTAAACAAAAGTGGTATAATAACTGCAAATTTAACAGAAAAGGGTGCTGGGAATTGACTCGGCTGAGATAGAGCGTGTTTCGTTCTGACCGTTGACCTGATGCGGATAATGCCGACGTAGGAATTTCTTCTAAAGAAAAAGCTAAAGTCCGCCTAAAATGGCGGACTTTTTTAATTACTTTTCTGTCAAATTTTAGAAAATTCAAGGAGAAGTAAAAAATGGAACAAACAAGAAAACAAAAGCTTAAAACCGAACGGCTGACAGTAAGTGCAATAATGATTGCGCTTGCGAGCGTGCTCTCATTATTCACACCGTTAGCCCTTCCTCAAGGCGGTGGCATAACCATTATGAGTATGCTTCCGATTATCCTCATTTCTTACCGCTACGGCTTAAAATGGGGAACTGCAGCTGCATTTATCTATTCTGTAATTCAGTTGCTTTTCGGCTTTTCAACCGTCAGCGCATTCTTTATGCCGGGCGATAGCCAACAGATTTGGTGGCGCGCAATTTTAATCTGCCTGCTTGATTATATCGTTGCCTATACCTCTATGGCTTTAGGCGGCATATTCCGCAAGAAAATGGCGGCTCCTATGGCGCTTTGCTTTGGTGCAGTAGCAGCATTAACTGTTCGCTATATTGTGCATATCATTTCGGGCGCTGTTTTCTTTGGCACTTGGGCAGAATGGTGGTTCACCGATGTTATGGCAGGCGATTTTGGTGCTTCGGTATTAGAAAAGTATAGTGGATTTTCACTTGCACTTTTCTATTCGATTATTTATAACGGACTTTATATGATTCCTGAAATCATCATAACCGCTATCGGAGGATATGTTGTTGGAAAAATACCTGTTTTAAAAGAGATGAAAGATTAAAAAACAAACTCCGCAGCTCCCAGAAGGGAGTTGCGGAGTTTGTGCTTATATTGCTTTACCTAAAATCGCGGCAAAAACGGTTATATCGTCATCGTGACCGTCTTTTCTTCTTCGTCTGGCCGATTCGGCAATATGTGTGGCAAGCTGCTTTGCGTTGCCTCCGTTATAGCTTTCGATTTCGGCGCATATCCAGTTGGTTCCGTCGGTAACGGCGCCATCTGACATCATAAGGAGAATATCATCCTCCGATAGAGTTACAAAGGCGCGATCAAAGCCTATTTCGTGCAGTATGCCTGCAGGCAGGGAATGACATTCTGCGCGGCCTGTTCTGCCGTTTCTTCTGACAATGGTAGGCGCAGAGCCTGCCTTTAGCAACTCAGTTTTGCCTGTATAAAGGTCGATGCAGGAGATATCCAAGGTTGCCAAAGATTCATCAGATGATTTATAGAGCATTGAGGAATTAACAAGCCTTAAGGTGCAGTCATATCCAAAGCCTGCGCGTATAAGACGCTCGGCCAAAGAGGCGGTCATAGCCGAATCAACTGCCGCTCGGCAACCACTGCCCATTCCGTCGCTGATAATAACTATCAGTCGGCCTCTGCCGTCAAGAAAGTATTTGCAGGTATCTCCGCAAACATTATTTTTCCCCTGATTTATTTGCGCAAAATAACAGTCAGCAGTTAAAACTGCCTTTTCGGTTATGGTTATAAATAAGCCTTTGCCGGAGGAATTTACCTCGGGTGCTTCAAAGCTTAAATCGCAGATATCTTCTAAAAGATTGAGTATTCTTGAGCGGTTTATGGGAACCTCGGGCTTTTCTTTTAAGCGAATTTCAACCGTCATTCTGCCGTATTTATCCTTGCAGCAGCTGCATTCGGCGGCCTTTAAACCTATATTACGAAGCGAGGCGGCAATCCTTGCCGAAAGAGCAGTATCATAATTATTAGTCTTGGAAAATTCCTCGGCTAATTCGCCGAGCATATCGGCAACGCCATTGGTCTGATCGGATAAAACCTCTCGCATTTCGGCAACACGCTTTTCTGCAGAAAGAGTGTTAAGATATTCTGTATAATGCCTTGAAACCGAGTCCTCAAAGCGCTCAAATCGCAAGCATTTTTGCGAGAATTCATCGGGGATTTCGGCCAAGGTTAAGGGTTGGCATTTTCTTAAAGCATCGCTCATTGAAAGAACTGCGTTAAGGGTTGTTTCCCTGTTTTTCTCCCAGCAGTAGAGCATCAAAGAGCAACCGCGGCAGGCATCGTTTTCAATATTACGGAGAACAGATTGAAACTCAGGTTTTTTGTGCACGGAAAGGCATTTTGCAACATCCTCAACAATTTCAGAAACACCGTGCAGGGCAGAAGAGGCAAAGGAAAGACGCATTGTCAATGCTTTTCTCAAGCCCTCTGTATCGGGCGTTGCAGTCGGCGGAGAAATAATCGAACCGATTTTAGACGCCATATCCTTTGGAATAAAAAGTGCTATTAAAGAAGCAATTATCGTTTCTGCAAGGACTGCTATTGAGGCCGCCGAGCCGCCCATTATAACAACAAAAAACGCCGCTACAATGGGGCAGGCGAGCAGGAATAAAAGCTTGCTTAGGGCTGAAAAAATCCCTGCAGTAATGCCGAAAAATGCAAACAGAAGAGCGGTTGCGGCGTTTCCGCCCGATAATAAAACAACCCCTGCAGCCGCAACCGAGCAAATGCCTGCCGCCGCGGTTCTGCCATATTTTGCGGCAAGGATTATAAGGGTGATAGCCAGTATTCTGCCCAATGATACCGAGGCAATTTCAATCGAAAAAAGGGAGCAGATAACGAGATTAACCGAAATAAAAAGGCAAGCCGATTGCTCAGAGGACAGCCCCGAAAGCTCGCGGTATTTAAAGGATAGAGTGTTTTTAAAGAAAAAGGCTCCCGCGGCAGATACTGACCCTTCCGCAAAAATCAAAGCTAATTCCGCTACTGCAATTTTATGAGCAGAGGCAAGGCCAACTCCGATAATTGAAGCTCCCGCAATTGCCGCCGCCCAAACGGGACTGTTTGCTACCGAAGGAATAGTTCTTATAAGGATTCTTATGGCAACTATTGCAAAAAGCGCCGCTATGTATCCAAAACCTGAAGCTCCATTGCTAAGAGGGAAGATATATCCAATGAGAGCGCCCAAAGCCGCGCCGGGCATAAAGCTCAGTGGAACGCCGCCGACAAATGCCGCCCCCAAAGGATAAACACCGCCAAAGCCATAGGCTCGCGCCATAAAAAAGCCTAAAAATGCGCTCAAAAAATGCGTTAATGCCAAAACAAAAGTGGCAGTGCTATTGATTGTTTTAATAATAGGTAGCCCGCTTGCAAAATCCTTCATTTTAAAATCCTCGCTTGTTTATATAATCTTTTCTCAATTATATAACCAGCGCATAGGTCGATTTTGTCAAATAGTTGTGTTATTTTTTGACTATTTATAAAAATTAGGGTTTATTTTTAGACTTTTTAAGTCGGGAGGGTATAATTTCATAATAAAAAGAAAAACTGTTTTTGAAAACTTTGATAATTTAGGAGAAATATTATGAAGCAATGTATGAATTTTGCAAAGGGTATGATTATCGGTGTCGTTTCGGGAATGGCTATGGCAATAACCTTAAAATGTATGATTGAGAAAAATAAGAGGCTTTGCAAGAAAACCGATAAGGCAACAAAGGCGATAAATGATATAATGGAAGATATTCAAGCGCTTATAAAATAAAAAGGTATGTAGCTCAAACGCCCACGCCCCATAGGGCAGTATTTCCTTAAAAATGTGAAATTTCGGCACAATAATGCGTCAAAACCCATCAATACGCGACAGCGTTATTGATGGGTTTTTCCTTTTCTTGCACTCGAAATTTTCATTTTAAGGTGCTTCGCAGTTTCATAAGAACTAAAAATTCCCTGTATTTAAGCCATAAAACGCAGAAAGGCTGCCGCCTTTCGAGGCTTTGGCAACAATATAGGAAATTTTGTCAGAGAAATAAATACTTCCTTATGGGGCGTGGGCGAAGCTCCATACCTTTTTGTTATTCTTCTTCCGGTGGAACAGTTGGAACGGTATCAACAACCTCAATTATTCCGCTTTTTGCGTAAAGTGAGGGGGTTATTTTGACGGTGTAGCCAAGGCCGTCCTCGGTTATCCATTCAACAGTTGCTCTTCTTGGCAATGCGCAGGTAGAAAACAGAGTCATAATTGCGCCGCCATGCATAATTGCTGCGGCATCATAAACGTCCTGCTCCATCATAATTCTGACCATTTTATTAAGGCCGAGCGCAAGCCTCTCAGTAAAGGCGCGTGGGTCTTCGGCATTGGGCGGAGAGGGAATCTTGCCCGATGTCCAGTCCTTATAAGCTTCTTCATTTTCAAGCTCTATGGCAGTTTTATTTTCAAAAGCTCCAAAATCATATTCCGAGAGCTCATCAATCACAGTTGGCTCAAAGGCGGGGTAGAGAATTTCGGCAGTTTCTATGCAACGCGAAAGAGGACTGGAAAAAACAAGTTCAACATAAGGATAGTCAATTTTATTCTTTAATTCCTCTAAGCGCTCTATACCTACAGAACAAAGCGGAAGATTGGTTTTACCGATATATTTGCCTTTCAGGTTGGCTTCTGTTAAGCCATGGCGGATAAAATGAATCTTATATGTTCTCATAAAAACCCTCTTTTAGTTTTAGTTTGCACTAAATATAACTATACTATTTGTATATTTTCACAATATACAAACGCCATCTTTTATAATATAATAGGTTTACGTCATATTTTCAAGAGAGGTTTTATAAATGCTTTGTAAATTTCCTAAGGTTCTGGCAAAGCTTCGTCGCCAGAAGGGTATATCTCAAAAACAGGCCGCAGAGGAGTTGGGAATCTCGCCCGCGCTGCTATCTCATTATGAAAACGGCATCCGCGAATGCGGTTTGGACTTTTTGTTGAGAATTGCCGATTATTATTCGGTAAGCTGTGATTATCTGCTCGGCAAAAGCGATATTAAGAATCCCGGTTCTTATGAGGCAGAGCCCGCGGCTTTGGCGATTGACAGAATTTTAAAAACAACCAAATCAAGCAAGGAGATTTACAAGCCTCTCTCGGATATTGCCAATATTACTTCTTACCATATGACTATGGCGATGTATGCGGCGGCCGCTTCTGTTCCTAAAGAGGCAAAATTGAGTGATAGCTATAAATATCTTTGCCCGAGTCTTGTTTCTAAAAAGTATTCTGAAATAGGCACCTTTGATGCAAAGAAGCTGCCGCAGACACTTGGCGACTATGAAGCGGCAGCTCTTAAGAAAGCGGAAAATCTTATTAAAGAATTTATAAAATGATACATATTAGATGTTACAGATTATTCATTCTTTATTACTTGACGGTGTGCGTTACTATGTAGTAAAATAAGATTGATATATTTTTGGTTAAACGGATGGTGTTATAATTGAAAACTAAAAAACTGCGAGCCTTGGCGTTAGCCCTTGCAATTTTAATATGTGCATTATCTTTCTCGGGTTGCGGCAAAAAGAAATCGCCCGGAAATACAGTCAGCATTGGATACAACTCAGGAAGGCTTGATATGATTGTTGATTCTTCCGAGAAAATCAATTGCGATTATTTGCTCGTTTATAATGATACCGCAGGTAATAGCGAAATTGATGCTTGTATTGATCTGTTAGAGCAGTTAACCCTGCTTTCAACTGATTCTTTTCAGATTTGCCCCGATACCTTAACTGTTCCAGACAGCAAGCAGAAGATAATTCTTTTGGGCAACACATCATACAAGGCATCGGTTAAAACTGCAGAGATAATGGATTGCATGAGAAAAAATAATTATTATGATTATATTTTCCGTTCAACCAAGAATGTCATCAGCGTAAACTGGGTATCAAAGTTTGGTAGGGAAGAGGCTATAAAATATCTTACCGAGCATCTTTTAGAGGAAGGTCTGGAGAAGCTGTTTAATACAGATTATACATATATGTATTTAAGCCAGCGCTCTGATTCTCCGGTTGTTACCATTGATGATGTTAATATAACTCAATATACAATCATAATTCCTGAAGCGCCCTCTTATATGGAGCGTCAGGCATCTAAGAATTTGCAGGAAGCAATAAAGCTTGCAACAGGAACCGAGATTCCTGTTTTAACCGATAAGGCGCATGAAACAACCTATGAAATACTAATCGGTGATACTTCAAGAGGTATAACCTATGTTACCGATTTCTTCACTAATAACCGCTATGCTATTGTTCAGCATGGAACCAAGCTTATTCTCCGCGGCGGTCAGATAGAGTCAACCTCGGTTGCAACAAACCATTTTGCTGATATGGTTACCGATTCGGTTATAACCGCCGAGCCTGTTCATATTAGAGCAAACTATTGCAAAACGGGTAATATTGAGGCATATTCAACCACTCTGCATGATGGATATAATCTTATTTATGCCGATGAGTTTGACGGTGATAAGCTCGATGAAAAAATTTGGAGAAATACTGAAACTACCCGCCCTGCTTACGGAATCGCTCCTGCTTTAATGTATTATAATCCCGAATCAGTTTCGATGGACGGAAGGCATCTTTGCATTTCAACCCATCTGGGCTCTGACGGTTATGTTTCGGGTAAGGTTGATACCTGCGGCAAGCTGAGCTTTAAATATGGCTATGTTGAGGTTAGGGCAAAGTTCAGAACCGCACCGGGCTATTGGGCAAAGCTTATGCTCACTGACTATGATGAGCGTTTAGAATCGGTTTCGCAGATAGATGTTTTCAATTCATTGGGAACTGATAACCTTATTTTTGGTTCTGCAGGTGCTCTTTCGCGCAATGATTACTATGAGAATTATTTAGAGTTCAATGATATGAACTATGAGCTTTACCGCTCGGGAACCCTCGAGGATGGTCAGGTTATTAACGATGAGTCTTATCATACCTTTGGTGTTGAATGGGATGAGGACTATATCCGTTATTTTGTTGACGGTGTTCCTTACGGAATGGTTGAAATTACCGACAGCAAGTATAACCTGCTCAAAAAAGAGCTTTATCTCTCTTTCTTTATCGGCGTTGAGATGACCCCTGAAAAAACAAATGACGAGTGCGCCCAGTGGCCGCTCGATTTCTGCGTTGACTGGGTCAGAGTTTATCAAAGAGAAGGTGGCACTGCCACCTTCGGCACAGTTACAGAATAACAAAAAGCCAAGCGTTTGCCCACGCCCCATAGGGCAGTATTTCCTTAAGAATGTGAAATTTCGGCGCAATAATGCGTCAAAACCCATCAATACGCGCCAGCGTTATTGATGGGTTTTTCCTTTTATTGCACTCGAAATTTTCATTTTAAGGTGCTTCGCAGTTTTGTAAGAACTAAAAATTCCCTGTATTTAAGCCATAAAACGCAGAAAGGCTGACGCTTTTCGAGGCTTTTGGCAACAATACAGGGGAGTTTGTTAGAGAAACAAATACTTCCCTATGGGACGTGGGCGTTTTAAATGCCTAAGTTTTTTTAGTTATTTTTTGGTTCGTATTTATGATTTTCAAAATCGCGGCAGTCATAAACATGTTTTGAAAAATCAAGCGTTACACCGTTTATTGAAACAATCGTGCTCGATTCATCGCTCCAGTTTATAATAGTTCCTGTGGTGTTGGTCTGCCAATAGATAGTGCG
This sequence comes from uncultured Oscillospiraceae bacterium, assembly GCA_949295415.1. Lineage (GTDB taxonomy): Bacteria > Bacillota > Clostridia > Oscillospirales > Acutalibacteraceae > UMGS172. The sequence goes on along the minus strand of CASFLA010000016.1, from coordinate 13,619 downwards.
GTTTTCACCCGTAAAGTCATTACAAAGTTCAACGCGAACTCCTGCAGGCAGACGCCTTGTTTTTTCAACCTGATAAACCTTAAGCTTATAGCCCGTGCTAAAAAGAACATTCTGATCAAAATCTTCTCTAATCAGCGTTCCTTTAGGAATATTCTCAAGCGAATAAAAGAATGAATCTTTAACAAAAAAGCCGATATTTATTGCGGTAACGATTACTGTCAGTAAAAAAAGCACCGCGCAAACTATTCGTTTCAAGTTAAAACCTCCAAAAATGAATTAAAAGATTTTAAGTGAAATATCAAATGCTTTAACTGAATGGGTTAATGCGCCGATTGAAATAATATCAACACCTGTTTTTGCAACTGCCGCGATAGTTTCGGCGGTAATGTTTCCGGAAGCCTCAAGCAGAGCCTTGCCGTTTGCCAATTCAACCGCTTTTTTCATGGTTTCGCAGTCCATATTATCGAGCATAATTATCTCGCAACCTGTAGAAAGCGCCTCTTTAACCTCTTCGAGATTACGGGTTTCAACCTCAATTTTAACGGTATGGCCGATTTTTTGCCTTAAAGTTTCGACCGCCTTTGTAATACTGCCGCAGGCGTCAATATGATTATCCTTAAGCATTGCGGCGTCCGAAAGATTAAAACGGTGGTTTTTACCGCCGCCGCAGGTAACGGCATATTTCTGAAGGACTCTGAGTCCCGGCAGGGTTTTTCTTGTATCAGTAACGGTTGCGTTAGTGCCTTTAGTGAGCTTTACTGCTTCGGCGGTCATAGTTGCAATTCCTGACATATGCTGAAGCAGGTTTAAAGAGGTGCGCTCGCCCTTTAAAAGCAGAACGGTGGGGCCTTCAATTTCGGCAATAATATCGCCCTTGTTAACGGCACTTCCATCCTCAATATATTTAGTGATTTTAAAATCTCCGAGCAGCTCGAAAACGCGCAAGGCAACATCTATTCCTGCTAAAACGCCCGATGCCTTTGCCAAAAATTTTGCCTTGCTAATGGCTTTAGGGTCTAAAAGATTATCCGCTGCAGCATCGATATAATTAACATCCTCAAGCAAAGCGGTTTTAATAATATCGTCAACTAAAAACTGCATCATCTTTTGCAAACCTCCTTTAATATTATCGAGGCTACTGCCGAAAGGTTTCTTGCCTCTAAATAGTCATTTGTTATCTGGAATTTATTATTGCCGAGTCTCGCCGCGATTTCCTCAACCTCGGGGCGATACTTTCTTGCCGCCTCAGGATTGGGAAGGACAAAATGGCATTTCTGCATTATGTTTCTTATAGTTGTTCTTGTTCCGGTTGGCATCGGCGCACCGTCAATTGTATAAATCGGTGCCTTGCCCGAAACAGAACCTGCCATAAAGCTTCTGTTTATATCCTCTGCCGCACGTCTTGAAAAAACGAGCGCTTCTAAAAGTGAATTTGAGGCCAGACGGTTTTTGCCGTGAACCCCCGTATGCGAGCATTCGCCAACCGCATAAAGTCTGTTGATTCGCGTTCTGCTGCTTAAATCAACATTTATTCCGCCCATCAGATAATGGTGGGTTGGGAAAACGGGAATAGGCTCTTTGGTTATATCTATTCCTTCCGATAAGCAACGCTTGTATATCATTGGAAATCTATCAGTAATAAACTCGGGCGAGCGGTGGGTTATATCAAGATAAAACTTATTGCTGCCCGTTCTTCTTGATTCTAAAATTATACCGCGGGAAACAACATCTCTGGGCGCTAATTCAAGGCGCTCATCATATCTATGCATAAAGCGCTGCTTTTCGCAGTTTACAAGATATGCGCCTTCGCCTCTGACCGCCTCGCTTATAAGGAAACGCTCGCGACAGTTATCAGCCGCAAAGCCGGTCGGATGGAACTGAATATAACTTAAATTTTCTATCTTTGCGCCTAAGGAATGGGCTATGGCTATTCCATCCCCCGTTGCTATAGAAGAATTGGTTGTATATTTATAAACTCGGCCGATTCCGCCCGTTGCCATTATAACAAAGGATGCCGCAACCGAATGAAGCCTTCCGTCCTTTAATAAGGTTGCAAAATAACCGCCGTTGGCTTCATCTAAAAAGGCGAGCGAGGTATTTTCAACAACGGTAACATTAGGTCTTTGCTTTATCGCCTCAATCATAGTGCGCATCAATTCTTCGCCCGTTGTATCGCGGTGGTGCATAATTCTGCGCTTCTTGTGGCCTCCCTCAAGAGTTTTATGCAGCTTGCCTTCATGCATATCAAATTCTGCTCCGAGTTCAATCATCTTTCTGACATCACTCGGGCCTTCCTTTACAAGAACCTCAACTGCTTCAATGCGGTTTTCATTACCGCCGGCTATCAAGGTATCCTCTATATGAGATTCATAACTGTCATCTTCCAGGCTCATAACCGCCGCAACACCGCCCTGCGCCAAATTACTGTTGCAAAGGCGAAGCTCCTTCTTTGAAATAAGAAGGGCGTTTATTCCGGAATCAAGGTTATAGGCAGCATAAAGGCCGGCCAGGCCTGCGCCGACTATTATAACATCATACTTGTCCTGCATAAAAACACCTATCCTAACAAACGGACTTCATCTACATACATAAAAAGTATAATGGAATAGGTTAGGTGAAACAATTCTGCTTCGCCGCAAAATCTTTGATTTTGAGACAAATTTTTAATAAAAATTTAACCTTTTCCATTGCAATGAATGTCATGCAAAATTAAATATAATAATTTAATTTTGCTAAAGCCACTTTAAAAAGTGGCTGGTCAAAACGCTCTAAAGCGTTTCGACTAACCAGAAGCATTATATCACACAATTTTTCAAAAATAAAGTGGCAATATAAAAAAGAAAGACCGTTAAAAACGGTCTTTCTCAACATATGTGTCGGCATTACCTATTTTTCCGGGCCGTCGCCAGCCAAGTATCTTCGGCGCAAGTGAGCTTAACTTCTGTGTTCGGGATGGGAACAGGTGGACCCTCACCGCAATCAACACCGACTGCTGCGCTTTATTGGCGCAAGGGATATATTAGCACAGCTTTATTTAAAATGCAAGACTTTTTTTATAATTTTTTAAAAAATATTTTAAGTCATTAAAATTCTTTTCGCGCGCGGTATTCCTCGCGACCGTAAACGGCAAAGGAGGCGAAAATATAAGGGGCAACAAAAATAATCGGAACAACAAGCAAGCAAAGTAACAACCAACCGAAAAAACTGCATAAAAAACCAAAAAGCCTTAATGCCTGGCCACCTGAAAGCCGAGCGCCTTTCTTTATGGTATCCAAGGCTGAAAGCTCAGGCTCGCTGAAAAGAACAACGAAGAAAAGCGAGTATCTCATAACCCAAAGGGCAAAAAGCAAAAGACCCAAGGTTTCAAAAACGCTGACTAATGGGTTTAATGCTTCAAGCCAAAAGGGCATTGCAAAGCCTAAAGCGTTATAAATATCGGGAATGGTTAAATAATGCAAAATAATGCCGGGCAAAAAGCAAAGAACGGCGCCGAGCACCATTCTTATAAAAATACCGAGCGATATTTTTATAGCCTTTATAAGTTCTTTGGTATTTGAAAAATAATAAAAAATTTCCTCTAAAGAATGGTTGGAGGCAGAGGATATATTCCAAAACCACCTCAAAACACCGAACGATAACGGGAAAACAACCGCCAAGGTATAAATTGCGGAAAATACGGTTATTGCAACACCTGCCGCAATACTGTATGAGGGGATCTCGGTTGGAGAAAAAGGAGTCCACACTGCGTCAACCTTAAAAATGGTCATCAAAACCGATTGAAAAAGCGCGTCAAGGCAGGCAACTGCTATAAGAATTCCTACTGCGGCAATAGCCTCAGGCCAGCGGGTCTTCAAATTCTTCTTGGCAACTGCCTTTATTTCATAAAAGTTCGGCTGCATACTTTTCTCCTTCCTGCAAGTTTTTTATCATTATATCAATTTTCAAATAAAAAGTCTATCAAAAAAAGAATCGGTTTTTTAAAATTTACAGTCCATTAACAAAGTTTGGTTTATTTTAAGTATAGGTTGCTTTTTTTTAAAAAATTCAAAAAATAGAGCCTTGCTGTAACGCAGGGCTCTAAGTTTAATTATTCTTCTTCTGCTTCTTCATTTGTGGGTTCGGGTAAACGCTCGGCTTTGATTTTAACAATGCGGCGTTCATCCATTTCCTCAACAGTAAAGGAATAGCCTTCGTATTCAACCGTTGGATGTTCCTCAGGGTCAGGAATTCGGCCCAAAACAGACATTACGTATCCTGCAACGGTATCATATTCGCCCTCGGGAAATTCAATATCTAAAAGGTTATTGATTTCATCAATGGCGGAGGTTCCGTCAAACTCGAAGACATCCTCGCTTATCTGCTCAAATTCTTCTTGCTCGTCATCAAACTCATCCTGCATATTGCCAACGATTGACTCAAGCAGGTCTTCCATAGTAACTATGCCTGCAACACCGCCGTATTCATCCGATACAACAACCATCTGCAGATGCTTTTCGGTCATCTCTGAGAAAAGGTCGCCGCATTTTTTAGATTCGGGGATAAACATTGCTTCACGCATTAAATCTGCGGCAGAGAAGTTCTCGGGGACTGCCGAGCCGACATATTTGAGCAGGTCTTTAACATAAAGGATACCCTTGATATTATCAAGGTCTTCCTCATAAACAGGAATACGGGAGTATCCCTCTTCAATGGCTTTTGCAACTATATCCTCAATGCTGTCATTTATCTCAACAGCCTCGATATAGGTTCTATGGGTCATAACATCTCCTGCAGTAAGGTCATCAAATTCGAAGATGTTGTTTATCATTTCCTTCTGGCTTTCTTCGATAACGCCTTTTTCCTCTCCCGCATCAACAACCGAGAGAATATCTTCCTCGGTAACATCCGAACCATCATAATGGGGGTTACCGCCAAAAAGACGAACGAATAACGCCGAGACAAAACCGATTACCGCAGTAAGCGGAATAAAAACATATTTAAAGAAGGTCATAACTCCTGCAAGGGCAGGTGCTAAGCGGTCACTATGCTCTGCACCAAGCTTTCTGGGCAAAACAACGCAGAAAATCGAGCAGCATAAAGCGCAAGCAAAGGTAATTACAAATGCGCCGAGAATTATTGCAAGGAGGCGGTCATCTATAATCGACGCTCTTAAATAATTCGAAAAGCGCGGCAAGAATCTTACAACTGCAACAGCTGCAAAGAATATGTTCGAAAATGTGATAAGCACACCGTATGTATTAGAAAGTGAGGAGGGCTTATCGCTAAGCTTTAAGACTCTGATAGCTTTTTTATTTCCGTCTTCTGCCAAATCGCGAAATTTTTTATCACTCGCGTTTCTTATAGCGGCATAGGCCAAAGAAAGCAAAAAGCCAAAAACTGATAGAAGAACCAACAATACGATACAAATAAAAGTCGCAGGTTCGGGGTCCATTTTAAAATTCTCCATTCTTACCGCCAATATTTTTAAAGCAGCGGCATATACACCTTTATAATAATTGCAAAGCCATTATTTGTCAACTAAAAACCGCATTCATCTTGTTTGGTTTTAGTCCAACTTATATTTTTATATATTAAATGCAAAAAATAACTCTTTATTATCGCACTCGTTTATGCTATAATTTCTATATATGCTTTAAATGTTTATCAAATGTTAACATTCTTTTTATTGATTTATGGTAAACTTTATTCAAATTGAAGTATTTTGTTGGAGGAATATTTTATGATTCAGGTTTCGAACCTATCAAAAAAATACGGTTCGCATGTTGCTGTCAACGATGTCAGCTTTACCGTTAATGACGGTGAGATATTAGGTTTCTTGGGCCCTAACGGCGCAGGCAAGAGTACCACTATGAATATCTTGACCGGCTATCTTTCGGCTACCGCGGGAACCGTTTCGATTGACGGATATGATATTCTTGAAAATCCTAACGAGGCAAAAATGCGTATAGGCTATCTCCCTGAACAGCCGCCACTTTATCTTGATATGACCGTTACTGAATATCTCGGTTTTATCTATGACCTTAAGAAAGTTAAATTCCCCAAGGCTCCGCATATTGATGAGATATGCCGTTTGGTTAAAATCGACCATGTTAAAAAGCGTCTTATCCGCAACCTTTCAAAAGGTTACCGTCAGCGTGTTGGTATTGCGCAGGCTTTGGTTGGCAACCCTGATGTGCTTATTCTTGATGAGCCCACCGTTGGTCTTGACCCCAAGCAGATAATCGAAATTCGTTCACTTATTACCGAGCTCGGCAAAAACCATACCGTTATTTTAAGCTCGCATATCCTTTTTGAGATTCAGGCGGTTTGCGAGAGAGTTATCGTTATTAACCACGGAAGACTTGTTGCAGACGATACTCCGGCTAATCTTTCTAAAATATTGTCGGATGACCATACTCTTACTTTAAGAGCTGCAGGTCCTAAGACCGATGTTATGAAATTGCTTGCAAATATTCCGGGAGTTTTGAATGTTACCTGCCTTGGTATGCAGGAAGCAGGCTCTAATGATTATGTAATTGAGCCTGACGGAACAACCGATATACGTCGCACCGTTTTCAGCCGCCTTGCCGAGAGAAATTGGCCGCTCTTGATGATACATACCAATGAGCTTAGCTTAGAGCAAATATTCCTGCGCTTGACCGAGATGACCAGGGAGGAGCAGGAGCATATATTTGAGCTCAGAGAGCAGAAGGCAGCTAATGTTGAGGCTGATGATGAATCGGTTGAAGTGGCCGAGCCTATAGAGGAAAAGGAGGCAGAGGAATAATGAAAGCAATATTTAAAAGAGAATTCAAATCTTATTTCACTTCTCCTGTGGGATACATATTCCTTGCGATTATGCTTTTCTTCCAGGGTTGGTTCTTCTCGAACCTTTATCTTAACGGAATGTCAAACATATCCTATGTTTTCAGTGATATGTGTATGTTCAACTTCTTCCTTATCCCTATTCTCACCATGAGAACAATGAGTGAGGACCGCAGGCAGAAGGTTGACCAGGTTCTTTTAACCTCTCCTGTCAGCCTTTGGGGACTTGTTTTTGGTAAGTTCTTTGCAACCCTGGCAATATTTTTAATGGGTTATTCGATGACAACTGTTTTCCAGATTATCATCGTTTTCCAGAGGGTTACTATCAACTGGTTGGTTTATATCGGCAATATCTTAGGTATTACTCTAATGGGCTCGGCACTTATTGCGCTCGGAATTTTTATTTCTTCTATGACCGAGAATCAGCTTGTTTCCGCAGTTATCAGCTTTACGGTAAGCTTCTTAATTTATATGCTTGATAACTTTGCCTCAATGATAAACAACAACATTATAACAAAGGTAGTCGGTTGGGTATCCTTTGTTGGCAGATATAACACCTTTGTTGAAGGCGTTATTGATTATTCTAATGCCATATTCTTCTTGGGCTTTGCCGCAATATTTATTTTCTTAACAGTTCGTGTGCTTGAAAAGCGCCGTTATTCTTAAAAAGGGGGACGGATAAATATGTTTAAGTTTAAAAAATCAGATTCGTCGGCTCCTAAAATGAAAAACACCGTTGCTCTAAAGCGCGGAGTATATGCAATTATTCTCTCGGTAATATTTATTGTTGGTGTTGTGCTTTTGACTGTTCTCGCAACCGCGTTGGCACATAATTTTCCCTTAGAGCTTGACCTTACAACAGGTAAAAGCCATTCTATTTCGGGCACCAATGTCGAATATATAAAGGGACTTGACAAGGAAGTCAACATTTATGTTCTCCTTACTGAAGACCAATACCTTTGCGAAACCAATAGCAGTTATAATATGTGCTACTACGGCGCTACTATGTATTTCGTTGAGTATAATATAGATAGCAGCAATTATTATAAGCAGACAGTTGAGCTTCTTAAAAAGTATGCCCGCTATAATGATAATATTAAGGTTGAATTCCTTGATATTACTCAGCCGAGCGCTACTGAAATCACTCAGAACTATTCAGGCTTTAACTGGAAAACAGGCGATATACTTGTTGAAAGCAAGTTTGAGGTTGACGGGGAAGATGTTGTCAGAAGAACACATATTCCTTACACCGATGTTTATAGCATTAAAGCGGGTAACGAATATACCTCGCAGTTCCATCAGTATTATGTCAGCGGTATGTATGACTGCTATGCACTTTACGGTGTTGGCGCAGGCTATGTTATAACCGAAAACAATATTGAGCATGCCGTTTCCTCGGCAATTTATAAGGTTACTTCTAAAAACACTCCCATCTTGCTCATTCCGTCTTCTTACTGCGATGCTGCAGTTTTAGATGACGGTCTTTATGAAACCTTGGCTATCAACAACTATAGCCTTGTTAAAAAAGAGGGCGTTTTAGCTTCGCTTCTGGCGGCTGATGAAGCAAAGGATTATGCAGGTATTCTCCTGCCCGGAGCCACCGCAGATATAAGCGCGGCAGACAGAGATGCTCTTGAAAAGTTCCTCGATAACGGCGGAAAGAAGAGCAAGTCTTTGATTTTCTTCGCAGGAACCTCTACTTATAAGTTAACAAATCTTTGCGGCTTCTTGGGTGACTGGGGCATCGGAATTGAGAAGGGTATTCTTTATGAAACCAACAGCAGCTATGCTGCTCCTAATGACCCGACCAGCACAACTTTAATCAGTATGGAAACCGATTTCACCGAGAAGGCGGACGCTATAAACGGCAGCTATTATGTTGCGGGCGACCTTATCCCGATGCGCCAGATTTATCAAAACAGTAATACTGCAACCTATTCAAGAACAACCCATGCTCTTATGAGAACAGCAAGCAGCGGAACTGTTACCATTATGCCCGTTACCGAGGATGCAACTAAGTGGACTCCGGCTTCAGATGCCGCTCTTGATGCGTTCCCGACTGCTATTCTTTCAGAGGATGCAGTTTCTATAGACGGCGAATATATAACAAGCAATGTTGTTGTTTATTCGGGAACCAACTTTATCAGCAAGGAATGGGTTGATTACTCCTATGTTTCCAACCTTAATATTGTTCTTGATACAGTAAATCATTGCTCGGGCGCAATCGATAATCCCTTTAACTTTGTTGCTAAAACAATTGTTAATGATAATTATCGTGCACTTGTTACCAAAACCAACGCAACTGTTATCAAGATAATCTTTATGGCGGCTTTTCCGGTTATTCTTGTTGTAACCGGTCTTGCAGTATGGATTAGGAGAAAGAGAACATGAGTGAACTCCAAAAAGACCCCAGAGAGACGCCTGTAGCTTCCGAAAACGAGGCAGAGGCTGCAAAATCTCCAAAGTTTGAAACCGAGGGATCAACTATCTTTGCAAAGCACGAATACAATACAAAAAAGCCTGCCAAAAAAGGCGGGCTTAAGAGAATTATAACCTGCATAATTGCGGTTGCTCTCTGCCTTGCGGTTGGCGGCTCGATATTGCTTGTCAATAAGCTTTTGCCCGATGATGAGGGCCAGATAAACTCTATTGAAAACCGCAGCATTGTGCTTTTTGAAAAGTCAAAGCTTTTAAAAGATTCCTTTGTTAAAATCGGAAAAGAAAACGCTTTGGTTGACAGTAATATTGCATCGGTAACTATGAAAAATACCTATGATGAATATACTATAGTCCCTGAGTATTCAAAACCTGAGAAAAGTGATAGCAGTTCTTCTGCTTCTTCAACCTCTTCTAAAGAATATGATTATGTAACTGCCTACAAGCTTAAGGACATTGACACTTCGCTTGTTTTGCCCAAGGTTGTTAAAAACCATGTAAACGATGTTTTAAGCCTTGTTGCAATGCAGGAAATGAGCAACACCTTCTCATCTGTAAAAGAGTATCATGCTTATTATGGGCTGGATAAACCGACCAGAGTTTGCACAATCAAGTTTAATGACGGAACAGATGAAATTAAAATTTCGGTAGGCAAGCAGGTTTCAACCGGCTCGGCAGACTATGTTACCGTAAGCGGCTCGGATACTGTTTATATTGTAAGCTCGGAGTATATTAAGCATTATGATAGAATTCCAACCTATTTTGCTGACCCTGAGGTTATTCCCATTATGGAGCAGACTGAGGATAATGCCGATTACTTTACCACTAATGGTGACCTTATTGATTTTGATTATATCAAGCTTTCGGGCAGTATAATCGGCCAGGAAGTTGTATTCAATATGAACACAGGCGCATCGTCTGCCCATATTCCTTACAGAATGAAAAAGCCGTATGACCGCCCCGCCAGCAATGTGTTTATCGGCAAAATTCTTGATTTTGCAAGAAATGGCGTTAAAGCAGAAAACATTTACACCTATCAGGCGATTCCTGAAAGCAAGCAGCTTTGCGGAATTGATAAACCTAAATGCGTTATTGAGTTTAAAGCCGACGATTACTATTTCAAGCTTATCATCGGCGGAATTTTTGAAGAGGGAACCGATAATATAGCTGCAATGGTTGAGGGTAAGCCCATGATTTATTCTCTTATGCCTTCGCATATTGAATTTTTAACAGGCGACCTTAATGCTATGTTCAGTCCCGATTTTATACTCGATAGCATAAGCGAAATCAAAACCATTAAATACACGGATAGCACCGGAGCTCACGCGTTCAACCTCACTCATACAAAGAGAGAGGATGCAGAAAACGTTTATGACTCCAAGGTAACCTATAAGGGTGCCGAAATGGATATCAAGTCCTTCAAATTACTTTATCAGAGGGCATTGATGTTATCTTTGATGTCGTTTGTAACCGAGGCGGAGGAAAAACCGCCCGTTCTCACAATTGAACTAACCTATAATAACGGCGAAAAGAAAGAGTTTTCATTCACTGAGAAAGATGATGACCAATTCCATTATATCGCCTGGTGTGAGGGCGACCCCTACGGTGAGGTTTTAGCTTCAAGCGTTGATGATGTTATCGATAGCCTTGCAACATACTTGGCAGGCGGCGAAATCAAAGATATTTTTTAAAATTAAAAGACCTTGGAATTTTCCAAGGTCTTTTTGTTACTTATAATTCATAATTTCAAGCTTTTTCTTATGAAGAATGCGAACAGTGATAGTGGTGCAAACCGATAAAACAGCGAGAGATATTAAGATAATCGCAATCGCGGTTGAGGTTTTAAGGCCGCGCTCCTTATAAATGACTTTTGTGTCAACCTCAATGGTGGGACTTTGCTCGGTGCCGCCGATAAGGTAGGTTTTGGTTGAGCTTAATACACTGTTTTCCTTATCAACCTGTGCGACTTTAATACGGTCACCTGCTAAAAGAGTTTTATCTGCAACAATGAGTGTTTCTTTATCAACAACAAGTGTTTTTTGCTTAACATCGTTGATATAAACGACGCTGTTGGCGGTAAAGTTATCGCCTTTTATTGAAATTCCGAGGCTGTCCCCGGTTGGCAAAACATTGGATATTTCAATATCCAAAACGCCCATTTTAAGCTCTGATTTTTTGTAAGGATAGTTCTCCTTGCCTCCGAAGGCATAGCATTCGCCGTAAAGAGTATCATATTCCAGAACCTCAAGCCAATCTCTGTATTTACTATGGGTTGAAAGTGATTGATGAAGCTTGGTGAAAAGTCCGTCATTAAAACCAAGCTTTTCTAAAACCGATGCGCCCAACTGATAAGCGTATAGGTCCTTGTCCTGCTTCTTTAAGCCAAAGTTATCCCAGATAACATATTCAGTCTGGAACAAATCGTTGTTGGTTAATTCCTCTTGGGAAATATCAAAGGAGGGCAGGTGGTCGCCGAACATAATAACCATTGTTCGTTCATCTCTTGCCTCTAGCTCTGCAATCAAATCGCCGATAAAGGCATCAACATTATGGAGCTCGTTAACATAGTATTCAAAAGCTTTTTTATCCTGTAGGTCTTTAAAGCCTTCAACGGTTATGGGAAGCTCTCCCTCATAATCAGAAGGATATTTTCCATGGCTTTGAACGGTTATTGTATAAACAAGGTCTTTGCCTGTTGTTGAATCAAGCGCGTTTTTAATAGAGGGAATAAGAACCGCATCCTTAACCCAACCTGTTTCGGTGAGTTCAATATCGTTCATATATTCCATAGAGGTAAAGGTATCAAAGCCAAGATTTGAGAAAACTATATTGCGGTCATAGAAAACGGCATTATTATTATGAATGGCATGGCTTTTATATCCGCGCCCTTTGAGATTATAGCAAATGCTTTCGCAAGAAGTTTGCTGCAAAATAGTTTTATAGGGATATTCGCCAACGCCAAAATATTCGAGCGATAGTCCCGAGATAACCTCAAATTCCGTGTTAGCCGTTCCGCCTCCGATAGAAGGCACCGAAATATAGCCCTTTGTAAAATTATTTTGTAGTTTAGTGAAATTGGGAATAGGATTTTCGGAATATTTAACGCCTGAAAGGTGGCTGACATCGAAAAAAGTTTCAAGTTGGAGGAAGATGATATTAGGAGCCTGTTCATCATCGGCTTTTAAAGGGGAATTTTGGTTTGGTGATGCGCTGTTAGCAGCAGAAACTATTTTTTCAACATCGTATTTATCATACTGCGAGGGCTTATCAACGCCAAGGTCAAACATACTGCACATAAAGCAGTAGTTAAAGCCGTAATCCTTATAAGCGTTGGCAAGGTTTTTAACATGCTCAGAGAGTAAAATGCCGTTTGACCTTAAAACCGTAAGGCTTATAACCAACAGCACTGAAAATAAAACCGAGCTTATACCTGCACTGATGCGGTTGACCGGTTTGCGTTTAGGGAACTTTATAAAGAATATAACAAGTGCTGCTATAGCGGCGATAATAAGTAAAGCGAACAGTATAATTTCTATATCGCTTAAATAAATTTGGATAATGCTGAATTTAACTACATGCAGGTCGGCCCATTCCAAAGGAGTAACGCGCATTGTTAAAAGAACGCCGTTGCCGATGCCAAAGCCTAAAAATACGCAAACCGCTAAAATATAAAAGAAATAGCGGCGCTTTGACAAGGTGCAGAGTGATAGAACGGTTGTTACAATCAGCGAGTTAAAAAGGAAGGGTAGAGGCGATAGAAAAACGTGCTCGAAGGCTGCAAAAATTGAGTGCCGATGCATTGCTTCAACTATAAAGTTGGTAACAACTCCGATAATAATGCACTGTATCGGAGCGTATTTATCGAGCCAGAAGTGGCAAGCCTTTATTCCCTTCCACAAAGACCGGAAGAGGTCATTGGTTTTTTGCTTTATTGACATATATTTCACCTTATTAAATATTGATTTTGATTTTCGGTATAGGGAAATTGTATCACAATTTATTTTCAGTTGCAATTAAATAATTGTAACAGTTTAGTTAATAAGCGGTTTAATTTCAAAAAATATTTGAAATAACGTAATGCTATGATATAATAACTTTAAACCGACGGCGGTGGAACGCCGCCGAAATGCCAAAGGCATTTGAAAACTAACGTTTTCGTTTAAAAACATTGAATCACTAAATCTGTCGCACTGCGGTGCGACAACGGCTTTGCCGTTTATAAAGACTTCGTCTTTGGATTTATGATATAATAACCTCACGAAATAGTTACTAAATCAAAGATTTAGACTATTTCGGATAACATTGAATGACTAAAAGTTAAAATGCCTTGCATTTTAATCGGTGCTGTCGCACCTTACAAGGCTTCGCCTTGCTTTTAT
>CASFLA010000015.1 GCA_949295415.1 uncultured Oscillospiraceae bacterium | reverse complement strand
CTGCGTTTTATGGCTTAAATACAGGGAATTTTTAGTTCTTACGAAACTGCGAAGCACCTTAAAATGAAAATTTCGAGTGCGAGAAAAGGAAAAACCCATCAATAACGCTGTCGCGTATTGATGGGTTTTGACGCATTATTGCGCCGAAATTTCACATTCTTAAGGAAATACTGCCCTATGGGGCGTGGGCGAATGCCCAAGGGCTTTTATTTATTCAACCTCAACTATTCCGTCGGGCTTGATTGTGATTTTCATTCCATCCTTAACATAATTTAAGAACTCATCGCCCAATGAATCGATAACAGGCATTGTTACGCCGTCAATCCAAACATCTGCCAAAACTGCACCTGCAGCCGCCAATGAATCAATATGGTCCGAGAACAGCATACAAGCAGGGTTTTTCTTCATAGCGCAAGCGCAATAAAGAACAAGACCGCCCGTTGTTGAACCAATTGTCTGCGGTAGGCAAAGAGCCTTATTTATAAGCGGTTTTCCATATATTTCGGGGTTAGACTGATCGCCGCACTTAACCTCTTTATCGCCGAACTGCAAAGCCATCTGAAACGATGCCAAGGTATTAAAGCCTGCGGTTGTTACAACTGCTTCTGCAGTTACTTCACCGGGTGTTACAACTCTTCCTTGAAACTGCCTCATTATTTGTTACCTCCGTCTGTGATTATAGTTAAAATCTCGCTATCCTTATAATATCTTGCACTTGTATAGGTGCGAAGCTTGTTAGACGAGGTAATAACCGGCATTTTTTTGCAAAGCGGGTTATTCATATACATAAGCGGACAGATATACGAGGTTATAACGCCGGTTGCTTTCAAACGCTTGGCATATTCTGTTTGATTAAACTGCTCAAGAACCTTAGGAGCGGCAGTAAATACGGTAGGAATCTTAACCTTTTTAATGCCGTTTTTCTTTAATTCTGCCTCAATATTCTCGGTCCAGGTCTTTAACTGCTCCAAAGAAAGATGCGGACAACCAACAAAGCAAAGCTTGGGTGTTGCATCGGGGTTCTTCCATATAACAGGATAATTCTTCTGAACGCGCTCTAACTCTGCATCATCAATGATATATTCCTTTGCGCCTTCTGCAATCAGCTTTTCACCGAGTTCAACTGCTTCAGGGGTAAGATTTTCAATATGATAGAGGCCAACTGCACCGTTGGATGCGGTTGCGGCACCGAAATCCTTGAGATAAGCGGTTACAGAATCGTTAAGCTCTGTGCCGAGCCACTTATCTAGGCCTACAACATAAGGAACATCCTCCATAACCTTCATACCGATTGCGGAGCCTAATAGCTGAGCCTCAGGCTTTTTAGTGGTTTCAACCTTTACAATCCAAGTAGCCTTTCTGCCCTCATCGGTAAGCAAACCAAAATAAGGAACAAAGCCAACGATTGAACCCATAATATCGATAATACCTGAATTGCGGTTGCATCTTGCGCCTAAAACCGAGTTTGCATAAACGACTGCGCTCGATTCTGCCCAAGAAAGCACCTCGCCCTTTTGAGGCTTGTTTCCAACCTCATCCATATAGCAGGTGCAGGTAAAGGAATCGTCATCAATAAGGCCCAATTCCTTTAACTGTTTTTCATAGAAATCCTGCTTTGTATACATAAACTTATTGAATACAAGGTTCTGCAAAAAGTTTGCAGGAACATTTTTATCAATAGGTCTTGGGTCAACCGAAAATTTCTGACCTGAAACCACACCGGCATCTAAAAGCTGCTGCATAAGGTCATAAACGGGTGACATTACCTTTAAACCGAACGAGGTTACAAGGTGGTTATAGTTGCTTGAAATAGGCACTAATTTCTCGGCCTCAAAGGCATCTCCGAACATAACAAGGGTTTTCATAACCTTTGCCATTGTTTCTCCTTTAGAGCCGTCTAAAATAGCCTGTTGTTCTTTGGTTAACTGCATTTATTTCACTCCTTATATATTGTAAACAGTTAAGTATGCTTAAGATTAAATATCAGCGCTTAGCGCGACGTTTTTTATATTATTCGTCGGCAACGCCGACACATCAACTATTCACTCTTAACTCTTCACTTTTCACTGAAGATTTGATTTCATCAAATCTTCATACAGGTGTCCCAAGCGCCCCAGATAACTGTGCGAAGGTTGCCAACCGATTTTGCATCGCCGATAATGTGAACATTTTTCGCCTTTTTAGCAATCGGTGCAGGGTTATAACCGACCGATATAATGACATTGTCAGCCTCGATTTTAAACTCCTTGCCTTCCTTATCTTTAACGATAACGCCGTCATCGCAAACCTCTTTAAGAGAAGTTTCAAGATGAACCGGAACATTATTGGCCTTAAAGAAATCACGAAGATAGCTTGTGTTTGCAAGGCAGATGCCGGGGGTTGTAACCAGGTCATCCTGCATTTCAACAATAGTAGGCTTTTTGCCGTTTAAATAAAGCTCATAAGCGATTTCACAGCCTGTAAGTCCGCCGCCGATTACGGTGACATTCTCGCCAACCTCTTTGCCGAGTAAGAAATCAATGGCTTCAATAGCCTTTTCTGCGCCCGCAACCGGAACGCTCTTTGCCTTTGCGCCGGTTGCGATAATTATTTCATCAGCGTCAAGCTCTTTTATATCGGTAACCTCAGTGCCAAGCTTTACCTCAATCGGATACTTCTTGAGCTCTCTTATATACCAGGCAATAAGAGCTCTGTCTTTTTCTTTAAAAGAGGGTGCCGCTGCTGCTACAAACACACCGCCTAAGGTTTCGGTTTTTTCATAAAGTGTTACCTTGTGACCGCGTTTTGCGAGGAGAATTGCTGCCTCCATACCGCCGATGCCGCCGCCGATAACAGCTACATTTTTGATTTTCTTTGCAGGCTCAACCTTATACTTCTTGCTCTGCATAGTTAACGGGTTAAGCGCGCAACGCGAAAGACCCATAGTATCAGTCAAATCCTGAGTATTGGCATGGCCTTTACTCGACGAGAAGTTAAAGCAACCCGCATGGCAGCAAATACAAGGCTTAATATCCTCAATTCTATCATCAATCAATTTGGTTACCCATTCGGGGTCAACCAAGAACTGACGGGCAACGCCAACAGCGTCAATCTTGCCCTCGCTGACCGCCTTAGCGCCAACCTCTGCATCCATTCTGCCTGCGCAAACAACAGGAATGTTGACAAACTGCTTAATATGAGCAACATCCTCTAAATTGCAGTTTTCGGGCATATACATAGGAGGATGAGCCCAATACCAAGAATCATAGGTTCCGTTATCGGCATTAAGCATATCGTATCCTGCATCCTGCAGATACTTT
Source organism: uncultured Oscillospiraceae bacterium (assembly GCA_949295415.1). GTDB lineage: Bacteria > Bacillota > Clostridia > Oscillospirales > Acutalibacteraceae > UMGS172. The sequence continues at coordinate 3,821 of CASFLA010000015.1, read as the reverse complement.
GCCGCTTTTTCGGATTCCTCCATATTTCTGCCGACCTCGGTATATTCCTCGCCCGGCATTGCGCCCTCGCAGAAGCCCTTCATCTTGGACTCGACTGAATAACGCAAGGATACGGGGAAATCCTCACCGCATTCCTCTTTAATTGCACCGACAACCTCTGCCGCAAAGCGATAGCGGTTTTCAAAGCTTCCGCCGTATTCATCGGTGCGCTTATTGAAGAACTCTATTGCAAACTGGTCAAGCAAATAGCCCTCATGAACGGCATGAACCTCAACACCGTCAACCCCTGCATCCTTGCAGAGCTTGGCAGTTTTCGCAAAAGCTTCAATAATCTCATGGATCTGCTCAACTGTCATCTCAGGACAGATTATATCATGCGCCCAGCGCGACGGCTGAGGGCTGGGACTTGCCAACTCGTGAGAAGTATCAATAATCGGTTTTATAATAGCACGGGTGATCTTGTTTTTATGAAGCGGCGCAATCAATTCGGTTATAGCCCATGAGCGACCCATACCTGCGGTTAACTGAACAAACAGCTTAGCTCCGGTCTTATGTATCTCATCCATAAATTCTTTAAGCTCTTCGAACATTTTCGGGTTCTGCCAAAGCCATTTGCCCCAGAAGGTATCGCGCAGGGGCGCAATTCCGGGAATAATAAGGCCAACATTGTTGTTTGCCCTTTCCAAGAAAAGCTTTGCCGCCTCCTTATCAAAATGGCAGCCGCCAAGCTCAAACCAACCGAAAAGCGAGGTGCCACCCATAGGGCACATAACGATTCGGTTTTTAATCTCAACATTTCCTATTTTCCAAGGAGTAAATAAGGATTCATATTTTTTATCTAAGTTTTCCATTCACTATTCCCCTTTCAAGATTAAAATGATTATATCATATTTTTTAATAAAAGTAAAACATTTTAATTCTGATAACGCCTCTCTCGGTTGAGTTAAATTTTTAGTTGATATAGAATTTATAAAGGATATGAAGGCGGTGGTATAGGAAAAGAGCATAGCTTAGACTGTTATATTGCCGACCCTAAGCCGTTCTTTATAAAGAAAACGGCGATGTTCTTTTAAATATCGGAGAAGAAAACGGGCGACCTATGGTCGCCCCTAAAACAACACGGGAGCATATGATATTCATATGCTCCCGTTTTTCTTTATTTATCTTTTAGGATATGGCAAATCCGGCAAGTCAAGAATATAATCCGCCGATACATTATAGAACACAGATAGCTTCTTAATAGCCTACGGATTGCCGTTGGGGGTTTGTTATTTATTTTCCCAGCCAGGTTTTTATATCTTCTGTCAGCTTTTTGGCATATCTTTCATGATATGCTTTGGTAGGATGGCCTTTAAGGGCTTTAGAGAAATTAGCCTCTTTAACATTATAGCCCTTTCCGCTCATCTCACTAACCGCCTCAGCTATTGGGTTTTTAATAGCTGTTTCCATCATTCCCGAGCAACAAACAATAAGGGTATCCTTGCCATATTTTTCGCCGATTTTCTCTATAAACCTTATATATTCAGCTTTAAAATCATCTCGGTCATATTTCTTATACTGGCCGTTATCCTTGCCTGTCCAGGAATCGTTTGTGCCAAGGTTGATAATAACAACATCGGGCGCGTCATCAGTCTGCCATTTGGACTCTGATTCGGTGCTGACATAATCAACTGCATCCTTCATAACTCGCTTGAAAGTGCTTCTGTGAGTATAGAGACCGATACCGCTTCGGCATACTGCGCCATACTCAGCATTAAGTTCTCTGGCAGTTATTGCGGCATAGGTATAAAGACCGTTCTGAAGCTCTTTGTTATCCTCAGCGCCCTCGTCTCGCATATTTCCGTAGCCGCAGGTTATCGAGTCGCCAAATGCTTCGATTTTAAGGTCATACTTGGTTGCAACAGGAGCAAATCCGCCGCCGTTAACCTTTAAGCCTTTTAAATCAAGGATTTCAAGGGCTTCTTCCTTGGTTTTTAAAATCTTTATTGTATGGAATTCGGGCTCATTATATTTTGCGACTACCAGTTTTCCGCCCGGTGCCTCGGTTTTAAGGTTGACTGTTTTTGCATTTTGAATATCGCCGTCTATTATAATGCAAATCTCGCCAAAGCCTCTGTAAACTGCCATCTCAGCAATCAAAACTTTACCGTAGAAGCTGACTTCAAAGCCATTAGCTGTGTTGTAAAGCATTGTTCTGCCGTTGCTTAGCGTTTCGGTTCTGCCGTGATACTTTATAAGCTCGCTTTTAGAATCGATTTCCTCATTTTTGTTTTCAAAAGCCTTAACGGTTGCGGTTGCGGTCTTAGCACCGCTAATCGCTTTGACAGTAATCATCTCGGTGGTTTTAGGGGTTACTGTAACGCTATTGCCCGATACCGATAAAACAGACATATCTGCAGTTTCAAATTTGACCTCCCCCGAAGCACCCTTAACTTCAAGAGTAACACTCTTGCCAAGAGTTAAATATTCGGCAGGTTTATTGAATTCAAGACTTTCCGCAATGGTGCTGCTTGTTGAAGCTGCATCAGTAGAATTGGTTGCCTCGTTATTCTTATCGCCGCCGCAGGCAGAGAATGAGAAGACAACCGCAATAATAAGAATTATAGAAATAAAACTTTTTAACCTCATAGCCCCGGAACCTTTCTTTTTCTTTAATTATTGCATTACTAAAACCTCTTGTCCATATTTTTTTGAGAACTTTTGGATTTTACATTAAAATAGTCAATATTTTTGAGATTTTTCAATGACTTTTAAGGGAATGATTCTATGCCCTTTTTGCATATATCGCGGAGTAGCTTCAGAAGCCGATAACAGCGGCTCCTCTGCGCTTAAAAGTGCCGCAAGTTCAATACGGTCAACCCCTAATGCTACGGCATAAGCACAATAATCGGGCAATAAAAACTCCTCAGAAGAGGGCAAATATCCTCCCCGCCCAAACAAAATCTCGGTTTTGCCGCTAAAGCCATCGGGTGCAAAAACAATCTCTGCGCCTTCTAAAACTTCAGACGAAGCTGAGATTTCTGCAGAAATACCAAAATCCTTGAGCCAACTGTCATAAAGTCCGTTTGCATCTGTATCGGTGCAGACCGAAACCGATTTTGCGCGCGGCAGAATTTTAGAAGCTCTATGCAAAAAGGAACCGTTTTTATCGAGAATCCCAACCGAGTAGCTTTCAGAAGCAGCTAATATAAACTCGGCAAAACTGTTAAAGAGAAGGCTTTTTCTATATTCAAAAGAGGAAAATTTTGAAAACTCGGCGCTAAATCCACCCGACGCTATAACATCATTTCCAAACCGCATAAGCTTTCTTTTAAGCCGCTTTTTAGAAACCTTATCACCCGCAAGTATCACACATAATCTGCCGCAGAGCTCAGTTTTTATGCTGTGCCGCTGCCCTCTTTTATTGTTTTCAGCAACAAACGCAACCACTTATAACACCTCTTTAACTTGTATGTTTTTACAGCCTTATATATGCTAAGCGCGAAAGGGGTTAAAAAGCTTGTCGAACGATTTTTTAAATATTTTAAAAAAAGTCTTGCAAAACCGAATTCAATCGTATATAATAATTCTTGCACCTGTAAAAGCGGTGCTGAAAAATTCATATATCGCGGGGTAGAGCAGCCTGGTAGCTCGTCGGGCTCATAACCCGGAGGTCGTCGGTTCAAATCCGGCCCCCGCAACCAACATTGCGAACCGAAAAAGATATCGGTTCGGAAAACCCAGAAACCACAACGGTTTCTGGGTTTTTTCGTGCCATTTTTCAAGGTGGAATTCAAAAGATATCATTTCCCAAAAACGACCTTTGGGGAGGACTTGAACTA
>CASFLA010000014.1 GCA_949295415.1 uncultured Oscillospiraceae bacterium | reverse complement strand
TAAACGCTATACGGCAACTATCCGCCTTGGAATAACCACTGATACTCTGGATATAACGGGAACTGTTTTAAGTAAAACAGAGCCCGAGGTTTCGGATGAACAGTTAAAAGCGGCGCTCGAACATTTTAAAGGTGAGCAGTTACAGGTTCCGCCGATGTATTCGGCTATAAGTAAAGGCGGAATCAGGCTCTATGACCTTGCAAGACAGGGAATAGAGGTCGAGCGCGAAAAAAGGAAAATCAATATTTTAGAAATCAATTTATTGGAACGAAATGGCAATGAGTTTAAAATAGATGTTCTCTGTTCAAAAGGAACATATATCCGCTCTTTAGCCGATGATTTAGGCAAATTTTTGGGTTGCGGTGCCGTTTTGACGGCGCTTCGCAGAACCGCCACAGGAGGATTTTCGATTGATGCTTGTGCCACGGTTGAGCAAATAGAAAAAGAACCCGAAAAGCATCTTATTTCTGCAGAAAATGTTGTTTCGCATTTTAAGAAAATAACCATTTCCGAAAAGCAGAAAACCCGCTTTATAAACGGCGGTGCGTTAGATAAGTCGCGCGTGAAATTCAGCGGCGCTAATGACGGGGAGCTTTTCAGAGTTTGTTTCGGCGATGAATTTTTAGGCCTGGCCGTATTTAATGAAGAAATAGGCGTGTTTAGCCCAAAATGCCTTATTTAAAAACATATTAGGAGTATTTATATGCTAAAAAAAGCAAAGGCGGCAGTTGCGCTCGGAACCTTTGACGGTCTGCATAAAGGCCATAGAAGGATTCTTAACGCGGTGTTAGATACAGAAGAACTTTTGCCTGTTGCGGTTACATTTATTGAGCCGCCAAAGCGTTACACTTCCTCAGAGTTTGTGCCCATATTGATGAGCAGTGAAAGGAAAACAGAACTGTTAAGGGAAATGGGCTTTGAGGAAATAGTAATGCTTGATTATAAAAAGGTTCATAATATGACCGCTAAGGAGTTTTTGGACTTTTTATTTTCTAAATATGATGTCTGCCTTGCCGTCTGCGGTGATAACTACCGATTTGGCAAAGGTGGCATGGGCGATGCCGCATTTTTAGAGGAATATTGTTCAAACAACGGTGCTAAGGCTATGGTTTTCCCAATGGAAGAGGCCGAGGGAAAGGTCGTTTCTTCAACTCTTATAAGAGAACTTATAACAAAGGGACAAATTGCTTTTGCGAACCGTCTTTTATATAAACCGTTCAGCTTTAAAACCGAGGTTATTCACGGGCAGCAGCTCGGCAGAAAATTGGGTTTCCCCACTATAAATCAGCTGCTTGACAATCAACTTGTTACCCCAAGGTTTGGCGTTTATGCTTCGCGCGTTACTGTTGGCGGCAAAAAGTATGCGGCGGTAACAAATATCGGATTAAGGCCAACCTTTAAGTTCAGCGAGCCGATAAGCGAAACATATATTTTGGATTTTTCCAATGTGATTTACGGGCAGAGCGTAGAGGTCGAGCTGCTTGAGTTTTTAAGAGAAGAAAAGGCGTTTTCTGATATTGAAGAACTGAAAAGTGCCATTTTGGCCGATGCCGAAAAGGCGAGAAATATTGTTAAATTAAACTAAAAATCAGGTGCAAATAAATGCGCCTGATTTTTTGTTCTTTAGTAATAACTGATAATATTTTGGGTGCGATATTGTGTAAAATAATGTTTTTGTTTTTGCAACATAAAATTTAGTTGCAACAAAGTCGGCACATTGGTAGAATAAATTTAAGATTATATATAGGAGAGCATATCCAAAATGAAAACAAATTTGAATTTTGTCAAATCTCTTATGGCTTTTGCCCTTACTGCAGTGTTGCTGCTCTGCGGCGTTGTTACTGCTTTTGCGGCAGAGCAAAAGGTGTCAGTAACCTTTGATTCAAAGGGAGGCTCTATGGTTTCAACCATGCAGGGAGCGCCCGGCGCCGCACTTAATATCCCCAAATCTAAAAGAGAGGGATATGTTTTTGCGGGCTGGTATAACAAAAGCGGTGATAAGCTTTTTACCGATACCGTTTTCCCGAGTAAAAATACCGAGCTTTATGCAAAATGGGATATAAGAGGCGTCTTTGCAGGCTTTGAAAATGTTGAAGCATTTGCTGCACCCAACTCGATTTCTTTTACTGTTCGCTGCAAGCTTTCTAACGATGATGCCTCATCAGGCACAACCTCGCTTTTATATGATTACAATGTTATTGACGATAAAGAAATGGCTTTGGCAACCGTTTCTTTTATAGATGATTGCGGACTTTCATATAAATTTGAAAATAATAAGAATTATATTTTAACCTTTAAATATAAGGTTGTTTCGGTTTCGAAGCCCGGCAACTTCGGTGTTATTTCTTCGGGTGACGGCACTCCGTGGAAAAACCGAATTGAGCAAGTCAGAAATCGTGACGAAATCGGCTACACTGCCGAGGATATAGGCAAGGGTTGGCAGACAAAAACAATTAAATTTTCGCCCAAGGATATGCAAGAAGATGCCGAATTCTTCGGTTTTGCTATCTCCGGCTGTGGCAAATTATATGTTGATGATGTGCTTATCCGCATAGATGATGAAGCCGCTGAATATAAAGGTCATGTAATCGAGTTCGAGTCAAACGGTGGTGCCTTTGTTCCTCCGGTTTACGGCAAGATGGGCGATTCAATAACCGTCCCTCAAGAGATTGAAAAGGAAGGCTTTAACTTTATTGGCTGGTATGCTGACAAGGACCTTATAGCCGAGTTTGAAGAAAAAACAATTGTGCGCGCCAATACCACTGTTTACGCCGATTGGTTTATAAAAAGCAAGCCTCAGGCACCTAATAACAGCACGGTTAATTCAACCGAAAAAAATGAAAGCAATATCCAAGAGGGCAACGGTCAGCAGACAATAGTTCCTAATACCTCAAAGCCTTCAGATGATAAGCCTACCGCAGCAAAGCCGTTTAATATGACCACAATTTATATTGTTGCCGCCGCAATCGGTGCTGTTGTGGTTGCAGGCGCAGTTGTTGCAGTTGTTATAATTGTAAAGGGCAAGGCTAAAGCAAAGGAGCAAAACAACCAAGAGGCAAAAGATAACCAAGAGGCAAAATAAACAATAATTGAGGTCATATTTTGTTTACTTATACTTAACAAAAAACTTGAAATCAACGCATTGATTTGTTATAATACATACAAGAGTGGCGTTTTGTCCGCTTTTTTCGCATTGGATAAAATGCTGAATAACCCAAAGTACATCTTAAAGGAGAATCATTTATGATGACAAGGAACATTAGAAAGGTGCTTAGTATTTTATGCGCTGTTGCTCTTATTATGTCACTTTGCGTAGTGTCATTAACAGGAACATCTTCCGCTTTTAAAGCAACCGATGCCCCTCTTGGCACCGGCACTAAGCTCACCTTCGACGACCCAGCCGATATGGCTTCTACAAACGATGGTAACCAGACAAAAATCATTGAAGTCGGCGGAAATAAAGTAATGCAGATGAAGGTCGCTAAAAACGGACCTTTTATGTTCGGCTTTGCTAACAGTGATAAGACCGGCAAATTTGAAATCAAAAATGGTGATACATATCTTATTACCTTCAAGTATAAGATTCTTGCAGGCGCAACCGGAACAAAAGATGTTGTAGGTCTTTATCTCTACAATGGTCTTTCTGCTGTTTATTCTGTTTCCGGTGATACACATCACAGAAGCGCTATAAGAGCTGTTGAATATAAGCTTGATGCTACCAACTCAACAGGTGCTTCAGGTTCTTATGTTCTCAAAGAAGATACAGAGTGGATGACTGCAAGAATTGTTTATACCGCTCCTAAGACTCAGCGTAGAACTGAGAAGCTTACCTTTATGCTCGGCATAGGCGATGCTACCAATAAGACTCAGACCTTTACCGCTTATGTTGACGATGTTACTATTGACACCGTTACTGAGGAAGAGAACATCAACGCAACCACAGTTTATGACTATAAAGGCGCTGATGGTTCCTTCACCAAGGTTGCTGGTCAGGCAGGCTCTTGGCAAGCTAACATGGGAGCTCCTTCTGTTGATGCCAATGGTCTTCATGTAACCGGTAACTTAGGATCGGTTATCGCAACTCCTAACTGGGTTCATAAAGCAGCTATTGCTGACCCTGACTATGGTTCTCCGATTCTTAGATCAGGCGCATCATATAGTGTATCGGTCAAGTATAAGCTCGAGGCTAAGGATGCCGCAGTAACAACTGCCAACCTCGTTCTCGGTTATTCAGGCAACAGCACTGTCGCCTCTCTTGCGGGCGCAGTTGATGCTTCTGCTGCACCGGGACTCAACCCCTCATCTAACTATGCTGGAGCATATATTGCTGCTGATTCAAAAACTGTTGATACTGCAGTTTCAACCGACTGGCAGACATTGACTTATAGCTTTACCGCAACTGATGCAATGCACGGTTCTAACCTCTTGCTTATGATTAGCACGGGTAATAAGGGTAAAGCAACATATAACATTAACTCTGTAACCGTTAAAGAGGTTTACGGTAAAGATGGAATAACTGCAGTTACCTTTAATACCAACGGCGGTAACGCAATCGCTGATGATATTTACCCTGCAGGAACCGATATTAATGATATTCCCGTTCCTACTCATTCAAATGCAAACAAGGGCTTCGCAGGCTGGTATCTTGATGCCGCTATGTCTAAACCTGCTACTAAGATTACCGGAACTTCTGTAACTCTTTATGCAAAGTGGCAGAACACCGGTAACAGTGAGATTACCTTTAATAATACGGGTGAAATTTCTAAGAAGAACTTAGCTATCGGTTCAAATCTTCCGAACCCTGTTCGTCCGAATACCGCTATCTTCTTTGAGGGTTGGTATTTAGATCTTGACTTTACTCAGGCAATTACCAAGGTTCCCGCATATGACTGCACAGTTTATGCAAAATACTCTTATGTATATAACCCGGCTAACAATCAGGGTTTTGCAAGCAGTGTTGGCAACCAGGTTTCACTTGATGTTGACCCGACTGATCCAACCAATAAGGTTATTAAGCATTATGTTAATGACGGAAACTTCTTAAACTTTGGAATTTCCTCTTATGATGCGGTTGGCGCTGATGAATTCACATTAAAACTTAATACCAGGTATTATATTTCATTCAGATATAAGGTTGTTGCAGGCTCTGCCGGCGGTATTGTTGAACTTTACTATGGCGAAAAGTCTTCTGTAACCAACGCAACTAAGGTTACAACCGGTATTTCTGTCAGTTGGGATGATGCAACCGGTGCTGAAGGAACCGAATGGATAACCGTTGAGAGATATTTTGATATGGGTGATACCTATTACTTCGGCTCTGTTAATATTAACCCTGAAAACGGTAACTTCTCTAAGTTAGAGCATCTTTATGTTGCATGCGGCGGCCGTGCAGGTGGCGTATACAATAAGGGTAATGTAACCGTTCTCTTCGACGATATCATCATCGGTGAGTATTCTGAAGAAGTTCCCACAGGCGCAGTTGGTGTTTACTTCGAAACCAATGCTAACAAGATTGCTCCGAGATTCGGTTATAAGGGCGAGAAGCTTATAATGCCTGAAGACCCCACTCTCACAGCTCATAAGTTTGTTGGCTGGTATACCGATAAGGCTCTTAAGGTTCCTTTCGCAGCAAAGACCTTCCCTGATAAGACAATAACACTTTATGCTAAGTGGGAAGCAACCGAATGGGTAATGGATTTTGATAACTTCAGCGCAACATCAATTGGTCATACCGACCGTGCTATTGTTGCAACTGAAGGCACCAATAAATACCTCGATTATTACTTCCCACGCGGAACATCAGGCGCAGCTGCTTCTGCAGGTGGTCGTGTTCTCGTAAACCGCGGAATGGATGATGCTTATAATCTCAATAACGGCGTTAACTACACTGTAACCTTTAAGTATAAGGCTCTTGAGGTTAATTCTGTAACTGCAATTGGCTTCCGTCATGTTGCGACAAGGTCTCTCTGGAGTGGATACTCACAGCTCTTCAAGGGTGAAGTCGCTATCCCGAATGCAACTAATGATTGGGTGACTGCCGAAGTATCCTTCAAGGCTGTTATGAGTGAAACTCCCAACACCTCGCTTGCACTCGATATCAAGGGCGACGCTCACATCCTTATTGATGATGTTAAGATTGTTCCCGATGTTGATATGGCTAATGTTTACGGTTCTGTAATCATCAGCTTCGAAACTAATGGTGGTGGATATTGTGATGCTATCTCGGGTGATCCCGGTGATGCTATCACATTACCGAAGCCCAGCCGTCCCGGATTTATCTTCAACGGTTGGTATAAGGACAGCAAGTTTAAATCTAAGTTCACCGATAAGAAGTTCGGCGATGATGGCAGAGTTCTCCATGCTTCCTGGATTCTTGCAAAGTACACTGAAGGCTTCGAGGATTATCCTGAGGCACTTGAAGGTGTTGGAATTGGTAGCGGATATTCGCTCTATGATAAGTCTGTAACAGGCTTTGATAAAGCAAACGTTCAGGCCGGTTCCGCATCTATTTTCCGTGATGGTTCTGTAACCGATAAGGGAGCAGTTACTCTTTGCCGTGATGCAAATACTTCACTTACAGTTGGTCAGCAGTATGTAGTTTCGTTCTACGTTAAGCCGACTGCTGTTAACGATGCTGCAGGTGTTATCAACCTCGTTGGCATCAAGAGCAACACCGCTGTTTCAACTTCTGTTGATACCATTAAGCTTGCCGATGTTGGCACCCTTAAGGTAGGCGAGTGGCAGAAGGTTACCTACACCTTTACTGCAACTAATCCTTATGTTGCACTTGCTGCAACCGCAGGCAACGATATGTATTTCGATAACGTCACTCTTAACATCGAAGGCTATACCGGTTCTTCTACTGGTGATTCTTCTGTTAATCCGCTTGTTATGATGGCTCTTGTAATTCTTACTGCAGGCGCTTTAATCGTTACCGGCAAAAAGGTTTATGAGAAATAATTAAACTAAAATAACGGCGCAACTCTCCGCCCACGCCCCATAGGGCAGTATTTCCTTAAAAATGTGAAATTTCGGCACAATAATGCGTCAAAACCCATCAATACGCGACAGCGTTATTGATGGGTTTTTCCTTTTCTCGCACTCGAAATTTTCATTTTAAGGTGCTTCGCAGTTTCGTAAGAACTAAAAATTCCCTGTATTTAAGCCATAAAACGCAG
>CASFLA010000013.1 GCA_949295415.1 uncultured Oscillospiraceae bacterium | reverse complement strand
GCATTCCCTAACATTTGTCTCGAAAATCAAAAACCGTAGCCTTCATTACAACGATATACACATAACGTATGTCAAGCCGTCAGACAAGCTACGTTGCAAAACAAATATCCCTGTTACTCTCGATCTTCGGATGACTGTGCCAGTTCAATATATTCCTTCAGCTTTTTCTGCAATAGCGCTTTATCTATAAGTTTTAGATTATACTCCGAAACCATTGTAGGCGACAAGCTGCGGCTCAAGGCAAATTCTACGACCTCATCATCTTTACTTGCACACAGGATAACGCCGACGCTCGGATTTTCATTCTCTTTCTTAACTTCCCTGTCAAGGGCTTCAAGATACAGATTCACCTTGCCGACATATTCAGGCTTAAATTCTCCGATCTTTAATTCAAAAGCAACCAAACAGGAAAGCCCGCGATGATAGAAAAGAAGGTCGATAAAGTAATCGTGGTTTCCGACTTGTACCCTATATTCCTCACCGACAAAGGTAAAATCCTTTCCAATCTCCAAGATAAAGTTTTTTAAGTTACGGATAATCGACTTTTGCAGATCAAATTCGGAAACCGTATCAGGAACATCAAGGAAATCAAGCACATAAGTATCCAAAAAGATATTGCCCGTTGCTTTCTTTGCTTCGCCAATCGCCGGAGCAATCAGGTTCTGTGACAGCATATATCGCTCATAATATCCGCTGTCTATTTGCCGTTCAAGTTCCCTCTTTGTAAGGTGATCTTTTATACACATATTCATATAGAAAATACGCTCGTCCATCGTCTTACACGCAGACATGATCTTCAAATGATTTGTCCAGCTCAATTGTGTCACCAATGGTGACACTTTTTCTTCGTCCTTGTAAAGCTCGTAAAACTGTTTCATACGATAAAGTCCGCGACGGTTAAATCCTTTGAGATACGGATAATTCTTTTCAAAAAAACCTGCCATTTGTTGAACGAATGCATCGCCGTAGGCTGCATTTGCAGACTGCTCACTGATAAATTTTCCGATATCCCGATACATCAATATCAGTTCCTCGTTGACCTTTTTATAGGCATTTTCTCTGGCAGTTTCAATAATATTGACTACCTTCTGAAATTTGTCATTATAGGGCTGAAGCTCCATATTCATTATTCCTCCGCACTGCTTTTAATATTATCAATACTGATTTAATCTAAAACATCGATTGCATCCTGCTTTAATAAGTTGTTATCTATAAGAAATAAGAAGCCGAACGAAAGTTGACTCTGCTATTGAGATTTCCTTTCTTGTATGACATTTTTATAGTTTAGTATATCATAAAAGATAAAAGAATACAAGTGGCAAGCCATAGCTCAAATTCTAATCGGGGTAACCAAAGAAAACCGCAACAAAACCTTTAGCAGTAAGCTTTTCTTGCACCTTAAACAAATAGGCAATCGCATCGGTCCGGAATTATCGATTTTTGAATCTTAGCTTCATAGTCATCTTACAAAGCCGAGTATAGTCCAATTGACTTTTGACCGATATTATGTTATCTTAATAATAGCAAATTCTAAGGCGGAAATATAAAATATCCGTCGCTTAAAGAGGTTGAATTATGAATACAAAATTACTGAATTACGATTTAAAAACACTTCCGCAAAAACCGTTGGGAGAGGCATTTAATAACTGTTGCCGTAAAGCCGCAGAGGAAGGAATTGTAATGTTAAAAAATTCCGACACTGCTTTGCCGCTTAAAAAAGAAACAACGGTTTCGGTTTTCGGAAGAATTCAAACGCATTATTTAAGAACCGGCACAGGTTCGGGCGGACTTGTAAACGTTGAATACACAACAAGTATTATTGACGGCTTGGAAAAATACGGAATAACGGTTAATCAAAACCTTTTAAACACATATAAGGAATGGGAAAAAAGCAATCCTTTTGATAACGGTAACGGTTGGGCAAGCGAGCCGTGGTTTCAGGTTGAAATGAAGCTTGATGAAGAAACGGTTAAAAGTGCTTCCGATGAATCGGACGCGGCGATCGTTGTTATAGGAAGGCTTGCCGGAGAGGACAGAGATAACCAACCGGTAGAGGGCGGTTATTTCCTGACCGATTTAGAAAAAGAAATGCTATTAAAGGTTAGAAAGCATTTTGACAAGGTTATCGTACTTCTTAATGTCGGTAATATTATTGATATGAAGTGGGTGGATGAATATAATCCCGACGCTGTGCTTTATGTTTGGCAGGGCGGACAGGAGGGCGGAAACGCCGTCGGCAGTATACTTTCAGGTAACACGTCGCCCTCGGGAAAATTATCCGATACTATTGCTTACGATATTGCCGATTATCCGTCAACCGAAAATTTCGGCGGAGACGATAAGAATGTATATGCGGAAGACATATATGTAGGCTATAGATATTTTAATACCTTTGCGAAAGAAAAGGTAATGTATCCGTTTGGATTTGGATTGTCGTATACAAGCTTTGCGTATTCCGATTTTGATTTTAAGGTCGAAGATATGAATGTATCAATTACTTTAAAGGTCAAAAACATCGGTAATTACAGCGGTAAAGATGTTGTTCAAATATATTGTTCCGCACCTCAGGGCAAACTTGGGAAGGCGGATAAGGTTTTGTGCGGTTATAAAAAAACAGGTGTGTTAGCACCCGGCGAGGAAGAAACCTTAAAAATCACTTTTTCCCTTAATGATATTGCCTCCTTTGACGATATAGGCATTACAGGTTATGAGACATCTTTTGTTTTGGAAAGCGGAACATATAAAATTTTTGTAAGTTCTGACGCTAATACCGATAATGCTTGTTTTGAAACGGTTCTTTCCGATGATGTCTTAGTAAAAAAATGCAACCGCGCAATGCCTCCTAAACAAAGCTTTGAACGCATAAAGCCTAAGCTTAACGGCGGATTATATGATATTTCAAAAGAAACCGTTAAAACCGATACAAATAGCATAAAAAAGTATGACGAAAAAGCAAAAGAAATTGCTTATACAGGCGATAAAGGCATAAAGCTTGCCGATGTGAAAAGCGGCGCGAAATCTATGGAGGAATTTATTGCACAAATTTCGGATAGGGATTTGGCGTGTATAGCTATCGGCGAAGGTATGAACAGTCCCAAAGTAACTGCCGGAACAGGCTGCGCTTTCGGTGGATTGACCGAGTCTTTGCGGAATTTGGGAATCCCTGTTGCTTGCGGAACAGACGGACCATCGGGTATAAGAATGGATTCGGGCAATAAGGCTACTCTGGCACCGAACGGAACAATGCTTGCCTGCACATGGAACGATGAGCTTGTTGAAGAGTTATATACATACGAAGGAATTGAAATGTATGTATATAGAATTGACGCCCTTTTAGGTCCGGGAATGAACATTCATCGCCATCCGTTAAACGGAAGAAACTTTGAATACTTTTCAGAGGATCCGTTGCTTACGGGCAATATGGCGCTTGCTATTTGTAAAGGTATCTCTCATTCGGGCAATACAGGAGTAATAAAGCATTTTTGCGGAAATAATCAGGAAAAGAACAGACATAATGTAGATTCGGTAATTTCTCAAAGAGCTTTGCGAGAAATTTATTTAAGACCCTTTGAAATAGTAGTCAGGGAAAACGTATGCAAAGCACTTATGACCTCTTACAATCCCGTAAACAGCATTTGGAGCTGCGGAAATTACGATTTGAATACAACAATCTTACGTGACGAGTGGGGCTATGACGGATTTGTTATGTCCGACTGGTGGGCTAAAACCGAAAAGGATTTTGTTGTTTGGGGTAGAAACGAAGATACGCCTCCCCGTAATTTTGTGCCGATGGTATCTGCACAAAACGATATTTACATGGTACATACGGCTGCCGATGATTTTGATTTCAACACCATTTTAAGCGACCTTAATGAAAATAAAATCCGCAGAGCCGATCTTCAAAGAAACGCAATGAATATTTGCCGTTATTTAATGAATACCCACGCTTTCAAGGAATTAAAAAATATTAAATCCGATAAAAAGACAGAGGTATTGCGCGAAAAAGTAATTGCAGAAGCCAATGATTTCAATTTGAAAAGCATAGTTGAAATTGACGTGCCGAAAAGCGATTGTTATGATATTGTGTTTGATATTGCCTCAAATGACTCGGGGCTTTCACAAAACACAGTTACGGTTTATGCAAACGGTGAATACTTAGTTTCTTTGACCGTAAACGGAACAAGCGGCGAAACCCTATCCTTTACACGGGAAGTAAAGCTTAACAAGGGCTCTGCAAAACTAACTGTGTCTTACCCCGAAGGAAAAATTGAAATTAAAAAAGTTAAAGTGTTTGGAAATTAATTTTCAATTTTCAATAATTAAAAGCACTTTGAAATCCAATAGGATTTTCAAAGGCTTCTAATAATTATGAAACATATTTTAACGCACAAGGAAATTTACCGAATTCAACTGCGTTTTAATATCTAATAAGCAAAAGCAGTATTGCCGCTTTCGCCTTAGGAATAACGGCAATACTGCTTTTCAATTTATGAAGGAGTTAAGAGTTATGATTCAATATCATGTATATCCGGGCGGGTTAAAACGTATAGTAACCTTCAGTTTTGACGATGGCTTTCAAAACGATGTTAGGCTTATATCACTTTTTGATAAGTACAGCCTTAAAGCAACATTTCACCTTAACGGAAAAAACTATATTGGAAAAACAGCGGAAGAATTAAAAAACGTCCGGTCAATTTATCAAAATCATGAAATTGCCTGCCATACGCTTTCGCACGGCTGGCCTTCAAGAATGCCTAACGCTTCGCTCGTTACGGAAATAATGCGGGACAGGGAGATTCTTGAAAAAATATCCGACTATCCGGTAACGGGTATGTCATATCCCAGCGGTTCTTATAACAGCAATGTGATTTCGGTGATGAATTCCTGCGGTATTGAATATTCAAGAACCGTAAACGCAACAAATGATTTTGATTTGCCCGAGGATTTTTTGGAGTGGAATCCTTCCTGTCACTTTAAAAGCGCTATTCCGCTTGCCGAAATATTTTTACGGGATATAGACAGCGAATGGGCTAAGCCTCTTTTTTATATTTGGGGTCACAGTCACGAAA
>CASFLA010000012.1 GCA_949295415.1 uncultured Oscillospiraceae bacterium | reverse complement strand
GTAGAGAAGTATCATTATCATTCTGACTGTCATCGCCGTATCAGGTGCAGCCTGACACTATTACCGGGGGTTCTCGCTCGCTCTGTTTTCAGAGGTCTTGGCGTACCCGATAAGGTGGCTCATCATCAGAACTAAAGTCCGATGTGCCTATATATTCAGTTGTCAAGGAACAGCGAAAGAGTTGCTCCTAATCGGAGTTAAGAAATAACCCTTTCACTAATTCCCACTGGGAGAAACCAATCGGCAAGGCAAAATAAAAAATTTTTTTGAAAAAATAAAAAAAGCCACCTGATCCTGAATAGGAAAAGGTGGCTGAATGAAAACACCGTATCGTAACTGAACGACACGGTGCAACTTGAATTACTTATTCGATTTGATATTTTCCTTATATATAGAGAATTTGAAAGTTTCTATTTTTCGCTTTCCTTACTTTCATAATGACTTCATCAACACCATCGGTATATTTGCCAAGCCGGATAAGCGAATTGCGTTTGTTTATAAGAGAAGAAATGATTTCTGCATATTCACGGTCATTGAGAGCGATGTAATACTTTTTGTTTTTCATAAGTGTAACCTCCTACGTTGATTATATAATAATCCGGTCATTTTGAAAAATGTGCGTGGCAGGGAAACCCTAACACATAATAAAAAGGGGATAAAAAGGTACAGGGTAAAACAAGTTCGAACTGTTATGAGCACTCTTTTCAATTAGCAGGATTTTTAGCACGATTTTTTGAGCGATTAGCAGGAAAGCGATTTTGATTAGCAAAAATCGAAAACTCCTGCTAATTATATTAGCAAGCTAATTGAGGGTAATGGTAATATGAACACGCAAAACGTGAGCAAAAAACAGCCTTAATTCGTCATCTATGCGAAAACACAGGCACACAAAAAATAAAGCCGAAAACCTTGTAAAATCAAGGCTTTCGGCGTTGTTTGTGGCGTCGCTAAGAGGATTCGAACCTCCGGCCTACCGCTTAGGAGGCGGTCGCTCTATCCGGCTGAGCTATAGCGACATTTATTAAATTGTATTTGTATTACCACTTGCCTTTTTTGAAAAGGCAAGTGATAAAGTAACACCTTAGGAGGCGGTCGCTCTATCCAGCTGAGCTACGGAAACATCGCGAGTTATAATATACTACAAATAGCTTCCAATGTCAATATAAAACGTCAATTGTAGGGGCGACCATTGGTCGCCCGTTGTTATTTGCAGAGCGGGGGACGAACAATGTTCACCCCTACATTTTTGAATGGAATTATACTCATTCCTGCCGATGATAATTTTAATTTCAAAATTTTCCTTGACAAATTATGGGGAGAACTGTATTATTGTATTAGGACAGTAATACAGAAAGGAGCAAAACGAATGGAGTGGGAGCTTGATAAAAGTCGTCCTATATGTCCGCAGATTTGCGAAAAGCTTTGCGTTATGATAGCAAACAGCGAGATAAAGCCTAATGAGAGGCTGTTATCCGTTCGCGAGGTTGCAGTTAACGCAGGCGTCAACCCCAATACAGTTCAAAAAGCCTTTGAGCTATTAGAGCAAAAGGGTCTGATTTATTCGGTCAGAAGCTCGGGCTGGTTTATTGAGGCAGAGGTTGGAGCTGTTGCGAAGGAAACGGTTGATAATATGGTTTATGAAAGAACCAAGGAGTATTTCGAAGGTCTTAAAAAGCTCGGTAAAACCAATGCCGAGATTAAAGCTTATATAAAGGAGTGGAACGAATGAGTGAGCTTTTGCATTGCGAAAATCTGACTAAAAGCTATGGCGGCTTGATGGCACTTAATGGCATAAACCTAACGCTCGAAAGCGGCAAAATCATTGGTCTTTTGGGGCCTAATGGGTCGGGTAAGACGACACTTATAAAGATTATAAACGGACTTTTAACCCCAACTAGCGGTGATATAACCGTTATGGGCAATCAAATCGGCGTTGAGAGTAAAAAGGTTGTGGCATATTTGCCTGATAATAGTTTTCTCAATTCCTGGATGACAGTTGAGCAGATAGTTGATATGTTCGCTGACTTTTATGCCGATTTTAAACCCGATAGAGCTTATGAAATGCTTTCTAAGCTTGGCATAACCCCCGCGGTTAAGCTAAAAACCTTATCAAAGGGTAACAAGGAAAAGGTTTCCCTTATTCTTGTTATGAGCAGAGATGCAAAATTATATGTTCTCGATGAGCCGATTGCAGGTGTTGACCCGGCAACAAGAGATTACATTATCTCAACCATTATTAACAACTATAATCCCGAGGCCTCTGTGCTAATTTCAACACATCTTATTTCCGATATTGAGCAGGTGCTCGATGATATTATCTTTATAAACTACGGTAATATTGTGCTTCATAAAACGGTTGATGAGATAAGGGAAGAAAACGGCAAAAGCATTGATGAGCTGTTCAGGGAGGTATTCAGATGGTAAAGAAACTTTTAAAGCATGAAATGATAGCCTATTCCAGAACGATGCTTATAATCGAGGTCATAGTTCTCGGCTTTGCGCTTATTACAAGATTTATCTGGGCGTTTGAAAATGATTCGGTGAGCTACTCTATAGTAAGCGTATCCTCAATAACCGCCTTTGTTATTTCTATAATAGTTTGCCTTGTTTATACCTTTGTTGTTGCCATAACAAGATATTATAAAAATCTTTTTGGCAGGGAAGGATACTTAAGCTTCACCCTTCCGGTAACAGTAGGTCAGCATATTATAAGCAAGCTTTTGATTGCGCTTTTATACTGCGTAATATCTTTGGTTACAGTTGTTGTTGCCCTTATGATTGCGGGTGCAGGTGCTCCGACCGTCGAGGTTTTTAAGGCGATATTCTATCTTGCAGAAAGATATTTTGAGATTTTTAAAATTAACGGCGTGTTCTATATCTTAGAGGTAATTATAGCCGTTATTTCAATCCTTGCTTCGGAATTTTTAAAATATTATGCTTGTATATCGATAGGTCAAATGGCAAAAAAGAACCGCGTGCTTGCCGCATTTGGTGTATATTTTGGTTACTACATAATCTGCCAGATAATTGGAACAATCTTTATGATTTTTATGACAAGCAATTTTGCTTTAACCTTAATAGAAGCTATGATGGAATTTGCATATAAGCATCTCTTTGCAACCGTTCATATAGTTATATTAGGGGTCGCCGTGCTTTATGCGTTGCTTTCGGTTGTTTATTATTTCGTAAGCTACTTTATTGCAAAGCATAAGCTGAATCTCGAATAAGAAAGGAGCAGGAAGAATATGAAAAAATTCAAAAGAATTCTTGCGCTAGGATTTGTTATCCTTATATGCGTTTCACTTTGCTCCTGCAATTTTATTGATGAATTGCGTTCAAAACAGGCTTTTTATGATACCCCGGACAGAATAACCTTCCGCGATGAAGTTTACATAAAACTTCCCGAATGCGATAACCTTAAATATAATGCTGAGGCTTCCGGCAATGTTACAACAAAGGATGTTCCTGTTTTGCTCAGCAATAGCTACGGACAACACTTTTCCTTTAATAACGACCTTTCGCTTTTAAGAATATCAAAAGGAATTTATTATGTTCGAGAAGACCTCTACGACCAATATTATAACGTTATAAGCAATAAACCAACGCTTGACCGCTATTGCATTTCGGGTAAACGCGATAATGATTACGGTAGCTCCCGAGAGTATTTTGAGGTTGTTCTGTCAGATGAAGCAAAGCAGGCAATAGATAATGCCTTGCTAGGCGAAAAGGTTAATATTTCCGATTATTGGGATGGAGAAGTAACAGTTAAGCTGACCGATGAGAAAGGCTTCTTTCTTAAAACAACCGATTTAAGAATTAGGAAATATAACGGCAAAATGTATGTTTTATTCTTTAATGACGGTGTAGAGTCAACCTATTCGCTCAGCGAATCGGTTTATGATGAACTCAATAAATTTTTTTCCTATGATAAGGATTCTAGCCTTTACTATTATTAAATTTAAAGACCGCTCAAGGTTATCTTGGGCGTCTTTTTTATATCAATCTTTACAAATTTTTTAAAAGGTGTTAAAATAGGTTTCAAATAAGTCTTGGAGGCAAAACAATGACTGTCAGTGAAATGCAAAAGCTAATATTAAAATTAAAAAAGGAAAAGGATATCTGCATTCTGGCGCATGCCTATGTTGCAAGGGAGATTATCGAAGTTGCGGATTTTTGCGGGGATTCCTTTGGTCTTAGTCTCCAGGCAAGCAAGGCAAAGCAGAAGACGGTTATAATGTGTGGCGTCAGGTTTATGGCCGAAACGGTTAAAATTCTTTCTCCCGAGAAAAAAGTCATTCTTGCCGCCGAGGACGCAGGTTGCCCTATGGCTGAGCAATTTAATAAGTATGATATTTTAGAACTGAAGAAGCAGTATCCAAATAGCAAGGTGGTTGCTTATATCAACACTACTGCCGAGCTAAAAACCGTTTGTGATATTTGCGTAACCAGTGCATCGGCTCTCAAAATCTGCGAAAAAATTCCCGAAAAGAATATTATTTTTATTCCCGATATAAATTTAGGCAGCTATGTTGCTAAAAATCTGTCCGATAAAAATATTATTATGAAGCAGGGCGGTTGCCCTTATCATGCAGCAGTAACTGCCAATGAAGCGTTAGCCGCCAAGAAAAAGCATCCTAAGGCGTTGCTTTTGGTTCATCCCGAATGCAAGCCAGAGGTTTCAGACCTCGCCGATTTTGTTGGCTCCACCACCGCGATTATTGATTTTGCCAAAAAGAGCGCTCAAAAGGAATTTATTATAGGAACCGAAAACAGTATTGTTGAATACCTGCAGTATGAATGCCCTGATAAAATGTTTTATCCATTGTCAAGTGGTCTTATCTGCCGCGATATGAAGCTGACAACTCTGCCTGATGTTCTTAATTGCATACAGGGTGTTTCGGGCGAGGAAATTATATTAACCGATGAAATCATCAAAGGCGCTAAAAGCGCTATCGATGAAATGCTGAGGTTAGGATAATGGCAAGAGCGTTAATAGCCTTAAGCGGCGGTGTTGATTCAAGCGTTGCGGCTTATCTTGCTAAAGAAGCGGGTTATGATATTATCGGTGCTACTATACTGCTTAAAGACGGGGGCAAGAGCAGCGTTGAGGACGCTAAAAGCATAGCAAAAAAGCTGGGAATCCCTTTTTACGCTTTTGATATGCGTGAGCAATTTAGAAATGAAATAATAAATGATTTTGTTTTATCTTATGAAAACGGCTTAACTCCTAACCCTTGCGTTTTATGCAACAAAAAGATGAAGTTCGGCTACCTTTTTGAAAAGGCAAAGGAACTCGGCTGCGATTATATCGTTACCGGTCATTATGCAAAAATAGTTGAGGAAAACGGGGAGTTTTGCCTTAAAAAAAGCGAAAATTCAGCAAAAGACCAATCATATTTTCTTTATTCAATAGGTAGGGGAATGCTCCCAAAAATTTTATTTCCGCTTGAAAGCTATGATAAAGCCCAAATCAGAAGTATTGCGGCCAATCTGGGCTTTGCTACCGCTGAGAAAAAGGATAGTCAGGACATTTGCTTTATAGAAAACGGCGATTATGCTGCGGTAATAGAGGGCCTTACAGGCAAGGAATATGAAAAGGGTAATTTTGTTGATATAAATGGCAAAATCCTGGGCTCGCATAACGGAATTATCCGATATACCATCGGTCAGCGCAAGGGTTTAGGCATTGCGCTCGGCAAGCCGATGTTTGTTGGCAAAAAGGATGTTATAAACAATACCGTTATGCTTTGTGAGGATAGCGAGCTTTATTCGGATAATTTGAAGGCCAATAAGTTTAACTGGCTTTCAGAGCCTAAGGAAAAGTCATTCTCTTGCAAGGCGAGAATCCGTTACCGCCATGTTGAGCAGCCTGCCATAGTAACGGTTGAGGGCGATGAGGTTTCAATCAAGTTCTCGGAGCCACAAAGGGCAATAACACCCGGTCAATCGGTTGTTTTGTATGACGGTGATAAGGTTTTAGGCGGCGGAATTATTCTTTAATAAAAAAGACCCGATTGTGGCACCCTCCGTAAGGAAGGTGCCACAGTTATATTCGCGGGCAACGAGCGATATTGCTTCGCAGTTATATGATGCTACGCATCGTGATATTGTCCTTCGGACAGTTAAAGTGGCGAATATAATATCACGAAAACCGATAGGTTTTCATATCACTCTTTAGAAATATCTCGCCTTTGGCGAGGTATTCTAAAGAATATCAATGTGAGACCTGTCTCACAATATCACTTAATATTCTTATTTTTGAGATAGGTTGATTTTAAAATATGTAACTTCGTTACGCGCATTTTGAAAGTGCGTAACCAACTATGGCACTTTCAAA
>CASFLA010000011.1 GCA_949295415.1 uncultured Oscillospiraceae bacterium | reverse complement strand
CTCCTTGCTTGACCGCCTTAATAACGAGCGTCAGGAAACGGAGCAAAGAATTTTTGAAGAAGCAATTAAAGAAATTGAAGATAAAAAGCTTTATTTCGATAAGGTTTTAGTTGTTTCTAAACCCGGCTGGCATAAGGGTGTTATCGGTATTGTTGCTTCGAAAATTGCTGAAAGATATATGAAGCCAACGATTGTAATTTCTGAAGATGGGGAGTTATCCTGCGGTTCGGGAAGAAGCTTTGGTTCTTTTTCATTGTTTGATGCAATAAATTCTTGCGCGCATATTCTGAAAAAGTTTGGCGGTCATGAGCTTGCTGCAGGTGTTACTCTCGCTGCTGAAGATATTGATGAGTTTAGAATCGAAATAAATAAATTTTCGCGCAGTAATGAGTTAGAATTTGCAAAATTGAACATTGACTGCCGTATAAAGCCGAGAGCCTTTACCGTTGATGCTGTTAAGGCTTTAAAGGCTTTTGAACCCTATGGCGCTAATAATCCCGCTCCGCTTTTCGCAGTTACAGACTGCAAGCTTCTTGATATAAACTCCCTTTCAAACGGCAAGCATATTCGCTTAAAGCTAAAAAAAGAGGAATCTGTATTTTATGCTGTTTTGTTTGCGGTTTCTAAAGAAGATTTTTCTTATTCGGTCGGCGACGTTATTGATGTGGCGGTAGCGCTCGATATTAACTCATACAATAACACTGAATCAGTTTCGATTGTTGTAAAAGCTGTGAGGAAGAGCGGAGTTGACTATGAAGCATACGAAAATGAGCTTGTAATGCTTGATAAATTAGACAAC
This sequence comes from uncultured Oscillospiraceae bacterium, assembly GCA_949295415.1. Classification (GTDB taxonomy): domain Bacteria; phylum Bacillota; class Clostridia; order Oscillospirales; family Acutalibacteraceae; genus UMGS172. The sequence goes on along the minus strand of CASFLA010000011.1, from coordinate 27,576 downwards.
GGTTCTCTTAATTGTAGTAATATTTCTGAAATTTTTCCAAGTAGAGATGAAATAGCTGTTGTTTTCAGATTTTTAAAAGCAAACCCTGATAAAACTGCTGACTTTATAGAGAACGCTCTTTTAAACCAACTTGGCATTGGTAAAATAAAGGTTTCGCTTAATGCCTTGTGTGAACTGGGTATAATCAGTTTTAAAAATTATAAATATTATCTAAATGAATTTAACGGAAAGGCAGACCTTATGTCTGCACCGGTTCTTGTTAAACTTAACTCTTTAGTAAAGGAGGGTGAATTATGATAGGTAAAGAATTTCAATGGGATGTTATTGCTGATGCTCTTGACCGTCAGCCTAACTCGGAATTTTATGACCGAGAGATGATAAAAAAAGCATTTGACCTTTGTGTTTTGGCTCATAGTGAGCAAAAACGCTTTTCGGGCGAGCCTTATGCAATTCACCCGATTTCCGTTGCTAAAATAATTATTTCATTAGGAATGGATAGCGAATCTATAGCGGCTGCGCTTTTGCATGATGTTGTTGAGGACACTGAGTATACTAATGAGGATATAAAAGAACAGTTTGGCGAGAGCGTTGCCGAATTGGTTGAAGGTGTAACAAAGCTTGGTAAAATTCCTCTTGAGTCTAAAGAAACTGCTCAGGCTGAAAATGTTCGCAAAATGTTCATTGCGATGTCTCATGATATCAGAGTTATCATTATTAAGCTTGCGGATAGGCTTCATAATATGCGAACCATCGATTCTATGACTCCTCAAAAGCAGAGAGATAAATCCTTGGAAACCTTAGAGGTTTTTGCGCCTATTGCGCATAGACTCGGTATCAGAGCAGTAAAAGAGGAACTCGAAGATTTGGCAATTATGCATCTTGACCCTGTTGCATACCACGACATTGAGGAATCGCTATCGGTTAGAAAGAAATATCGCGAAAAATTCCTCGCTGATATTCAGGTTAAGATTAAAGAGAGAGTTGAAGAATTAGTTCCCAATATAATTATTGAGGGCAGAGTTAAATCGATTCACGGAATATACAGAAAAATGTATATGCAGGGCAAATCCTTTGAGGAAATATATGATGTTTATGCAGTCAGAGTTATAACCGATACCGTTGCTAACTGCTATAATATTTTGGGCGTTGTTCATGATATGTTCCGTCCTATCCCGGGCAGATTTAAGGATTATATTTCAACCCCCAAGCCAAACCTTTATCAATCACTTCATACAACCGTTATAGGCCGCGAGGGAATACCCTTTGAGATTCAGATAAGAACTACCGAAATGCATCATACTGCAGAGTTCGGTATTGCGGCGCATTGGAAGTATAAGGACGGCGTTAAAAAGAGTGATTCAAAATTTGATGAACGTTTGGCTTGGATAAGGCAGATTCTGGATAACCAGCGCGAAAACGATGATGCTGAGGAGCTTATCCAAACCATTAAGACCGACCTTTCCCAAGAGGACGTTTTTGCCGTTACTCCTAAGGGAGATGTTATCAACCTGCCTATTGGCTCAACTGTTATTGACTTTGCGTTTGCAATCCATACTGCAGTTGGTATAAAAATGGTTGGCGCTAAGGTTGATGGCCGAATTGTTCCCATAACCCACGAGATTAAAACGGGCGAACTAATTGAAATTATAACCTCTAATCAGCCAGGCCACGGACCGAGCCGCGATTGGCTTAACATTGTTAAAACCAATCAGGCTAAAACAAAAATTCGTTCTTGGTTTAAAAAGGAAAAGCGTCCCGAAAATATTCAGAACGGCAAAGCCGATATTGAACGCGAATTTGCGAGAAACGGTATCAGACTTTCTGATGATGAGATGCAGAATTTCCTTTTGGATATTGCAAAAAGAAATCGTTGCAACGATGTTGAGGACCTTTATGCAGCAATAGGCTACGGCGGTCTTTTAGTATCAAAACTGATGCCAAAAATTAAAGAAGATTATTCTAAAATGGTTAAGGCATCAAAGCCGCAGGATATTCCATCCGTAGTTTCTAATAACAGAGTATCAAAATCCTCTGAGGGTGTTGTTGTTGAGGGCATTGATAACTGCCTTATCAAGCTTTCCCGATGCTGCACTCCGATTCCCGGAGACGATATTATCGGCTTTATAACAAGAGGCCATGGTGTTTCAATTCATAAGAAGGACTGCAAAAATGTTCCCGTTAAGCTTATGGAAGCCCCTGAGCCTGATCGTTGGGTTTCGGCTTATTGGGAAACAGGAACATCTTCAAGATTTGATTCAACCGTTCATATTTTGAGCCTTAATCGAGATGGACTTGTTGCCGATTTATCAATTTTGCTCAGTAATATGCATGTTTCGGTTCATGCTATTAACGCTAAAGAATTAAAGGACGGTAATTGCACCGTTACGATAACCATTGGCGTTGAAAGCAAGGAGCATCTTGATAATGTTATTTTAAGAATCAAAAAGCTGCAGGGTGTATTCTTTGCAGAAAGAATGGCAAAGTAGGTAATTTATGAAAGCAGTAATTCAAAGAGTCTTTAAAGCATCTGTTGCGGTTGACGGTAGCGTTATCGGAAGCGCAAATGAAGGAATTTTCGTTTTGTTGGGCGTTCATGAAAATGATACTATAGCAGATGCAGAACTTCTTGCAAAAAAGGTGGCTGCGCTCCGCATTTTCTGTGATAAAAAAGATAAGATGAACTTGTCGGTGCTTGATATTTCGGGCGATGCTTTAGTTGTTTCTAATTTTACTCTTTGCGCAGATACTTCTAAAGGCAACCGCCCGAGCTATATGCATTCTATGGAACCAAATAAAGCCGATGAGCTTTACCGCTATTTTGTTGAGCAATTATTGTTGCAGGGCGTTAAAAATGTTTCTACGGGCGAATTTGGCGCTGATATGAAGATTTCTGCTGAGCTTAACGGCCCTGTAACCATTGTTCTTGATACTGATACCTGGAGAAAGTGATATGCAGATAAAATCTTTCCTTTGCGGTATAATGCATTCAAACTGCTATTGCTTAGAGTCTGATGGTGAAGCGGTTGTCATTGACCCCGGTTATATGTCTGAACCTCTTTTGGAATATTTAAACTCTGAAGTAGCAGTTAAATACATTATCTTAACCCATAACCATTTTGATCATATCGGTGCGGTTGAAGAGGTTAAAAGAATTACCGGTGCGCCCATTGCTATTTCTAAAACAGATGAAATAGGTCTTTATGATGATAATTATAGGCTTAGTGCATCTGTTCACGGAAGATATGGATTTGCCAATCCCAATTTAAGAGCCGATGTTTATTTATCCGATGGTGATGCTTTAACCTTTGGTAATGAGGAACTAAAAGTAATAGCAACACCCGGGCATACGCCGGGCGGAATTTGTTTGCTTGTCGGTAACTATCTTTTTTCAGGAGATACTCTCTTTGCTTCTTCTATCGGCAGAACAGATTTTATCGGCGGAAGCTTTGAGAAAATCTCAAAATCATTGGAAAAGCTTATGTTATTGCCCGATGATACCGTTGTTTTTGCCGGCCATGGGCCTGAAACTACTATCGGCAGGGAGAAAAAAACTAATCCTTATATAAAATTTTAGGCGGTTAAATATGCAATTTTTAGTTTTAGGCGGAAATTTCAGATATGAGCTTGAAAAATTATGCCTTACCTTTTTACCATTCGAAAAGCTTGAGTTTTTAGATGATTTATTGATGATAAACCCTCAAAAAAATCGAATGGTTGCAATTATAAAAGAGTGTAACGGTGAATTATCCCTTTCGGTTGAACTGAAGATAGATATGTTTTCAGAAAAAAGGGAGAATAAACTAAATGCAGGTTCAAGTAAGACTGATATTGAGCGCGCATTAGCAGTTATGCTTTTTGACTGCTTTTTCAAAGTAACCAACTATCGCTCGCCTTGGGGAATTTTGACCGGTGTTCGTCCTGCAAAGCTTATGGGCAGGCTAATAAACACCTTGGGCAAAGAAAAAGCAGTTAATTATTTTAAGAATGAATTGCTTGTTTCAGATAAAAAGACTAATTTATGCCTTGATACATATATTTCTGAGGAACATATTATTGAAAAGTCCAAGGCCGATTCCTTTAGTCTTTATGTTTCTATTCCGTTTTGTCCGTCGAGATGCGCTTATTGCTCCTTTGTTTCTCATTCGGTTGACGGTGCTAAAAAGCTTATACCGCAGTATGTTGATTTACTGATTAAAGAAATCAAATATACCGCAGAAATTGTTAATACGCTCGGTCTTAAACTCTTAACTGTTTATATCGGCGGAGGAACACCAACAACTTTATCTGCTGAGCAGTTAACGCTGATAATGAATACAATCAAGGATAGCTTTGATTTATCAAATATTCTCGAATATACCGTTGAGGCGGGAAGACCTGATACTGTAACAAAAGAAAAATTGGTTGCTATAAAAACAGGTGGCGCAACAAGAATCAGCATCAATCCGCAAACAATGAATGATGATGTTTTAGAAAAAATCGGTAGGTGGCATACTGCTAAGCAGATGAAAGAGGCGTTTTTATTAGCGCGAGAGGTTGGTTTTGACAATATTAACACTGACCTTATTGCAGGTCTTGAGGGCGATAACCTTGACAGCTTTAAGGCTTCGGTTGATGAGATTATTGCATTAAATCCTGAGAATGTAACTGTCCATTCCCTTTCTATGAAACGTGCCTCAAACTTAAGCAAGCTGAATTATCAGTTCTTGGCTAAAGAAGGCCAGGAAGCGGCAGGGATGGTTGATTATGCGCTCAATAAACTAACTATGGCCGGGATTTATCCTTACTATATGTATCGCCAAAGTAAAACTATCGGCAATTTAGAAAATGTCGGTTATTCAAAAGTCGGTTATGAAGGCTTGTATAATGTTTATATTATGGATGAAACTCATTCAATCATCGGCTGCGGCGCATCGGCAGTAACCAAGCTGCGCGAGCCAAACGGCAATAACATTGAACGTATTTTCAATTTTAAATATCCTTATGAATTTATAAGTAATTTTTCGGAAATGCTCGAAAGAAAAAAGGGTATTACGGAATTTTATGATAAATATCCCGTTGATTAATTTTTTTTTGAAAGGATTTTAGTTATGGATTTATTAAACAAGGCAAAGGAATTTATTGATACTGTTGAAATCAAAGCAGGAGAGTTTGTTTACGACCAGAAAAACAATATTAAAATTGCAAAGGTTTGCTCTGAGCTTAAGAGAAACTATGAAAAGTTAGGAAGACTTTGCTATCGCAAATGCAAAAACTTAGTTATTGACGATAATGAGTTTGATGCAACAATGTTAAAAATTGAAACCTTAAAGGAAGAACTTGAATGCTTGCGCAACGGTGATGTTGAATATTCGAGCGATAGTTATGTTTTTGAAGACGGCGAATTAGTTGTTGATGACAATAATCAAGATTTAGGTGAATAAATTGAATAAGAAAAATCTTAAGGTAGCCATCGTTGTTGCCGATAAGGATGAATATATACATATTGAAAATATGTTTAAAGATGTTCTTGAGGCTGATAATGTTGGTTCGCTTGTGGGACATAAGTTTTCTGTTGAAGGCAATAATTCTAACATTTCAATAAAAACCGTTTGTTCAGGTATCGGCAAGGTTAATGCCGCTTGTGCAACCGCATTGCTGGGTAATGATTATGATTTAATTATAAATATTGGTCTTTCTGGCGGTTTTGAGGGCTCTAAAAAGCACGATATTGTTTTGGGCGATAAATTCTATGAGCATGATTTTGATTTAACGGGTATAGGCTATGAACTAGGCCAAAAGCCCGGTCAGCCGCTTTGCGTTTTTGCAGATAACAAATATCTTAAGGATTTTGTTTCAAAATTCAGCTTTTTAAAGGTTGGCTCATTTGTAACGGGGGATAGCTTCATTTGTTCAAAGAAGCAGCATGACCTTTTAAAAGATAAATTCAATCCAATTGCTTGCGATATGGAGTCGGCGGCGGTTGGATATGCCGCATCGTTGCTTAATACGCCTTTTATTTCGCTCAGAATGGTTTCTGACGGAGCAGATAACTCATCGGCTGATAATTATGCCACAACTCTCTACGGCGCAAATGCCGATGCTTACGTTAAACTTACATTCGATTGGTTAAAAACTCTTTAAGGAGTAATTATGAAGGATAACACTTTAAAACATGGCTCAAATCAGCAAAGCTTTCTGCACGGCTCCCTGATTCTTGTTATTTCAACTGCACTTGTTAAAATAATCGGTGCTATTTATAGAATACCGCTTGCTAACATTCTTGATACTGCAGGTATGGGCTTTTATTCAACCGCCTATGACCTTTATGTTCCTATGTATTCAATAGCTATGGCGGGTCTTCCTGTTGCCATTTCAAGAATAGTTGCCGAGCATACCGCTTCAGGCAGATATAAGGATGCCAAGCAAACTCTGAAAATGGCGCAAGCTGCATTTTTAGTAACCGGCTCAACGGGCTTTATACTTATGCTTATCTTAGCATTTTTGTTAACGGGACCGATGGGCGTTTTTAATATCGGTGCGTTACCGGGTATTATTGCTATTGCGCCTTGCTTAATTTTTTGCTGTATAATGTCAGCTTACAGAGGCTATTATGAAGGCCTTCGTAACATGACACCAACCGCAATCAGCTCGGTTATAGAGGCTTTAGGAAAACTGGTTTTCGGTTTTTCATTAGCCTATATAATTCTTTTAAAAACAGGCAGTTATTCTTATGCAGCGGCAGGTGCATTGTTGGGTATCACTGTAGGAACTGCTGTCAGCTCTTTATATCTTGTTATCAAGTATAAATTAACCAATAAGAATTATATAACTTCTGAAATGTATCAGGCTTCACCTGATGCTAAATCGGGCAGGGAAACGCTTAAATGTATTATTCTTATTGCTATACCGATTGTTTTGGGTTCATTAGTCAATAATGTTACCAGTTTGATTGATGTTGCTATGGTTCAGAGCCAGCTGGCTAAAGCTATAGAAAAAGCGCCTGAATACTTTAAAGCAACATATGAGACTCTTATTGCTTCGGAAACTGCAAAAAATGCTGAGTTCAATTGGATTAAGGATTTGCCAAACTCGCTTTACGGTTGCCATAGGGGATACGCTTTTTCAATTTACAATCTTGTTCCTGTGTTGACCTCGGTGCTTGGTGTAAGCGCAATACCCGTTCTTGCGGCGGCATGGGCTAAAAAGGATTTAACAGAGGTTAAATCAAACGTTCAAACTATGCTCAGAACTACTGCACTTATAGCGCTTCCTGCAGGTTTTGGAATTGCGGCTGCGGCAGAGGGTATATTATCACTTTTATACAGTAATCACGAGGCTATAGCTATTGCGGCACCTAACCTTAGAATCCTTGGAATTTGTGCCGTTTTTGCGGGACTTAATGCACCTATTATAAATATGCTTCAGGCAATCGGCAAGCAGACCGTTCCGCTTAAGAATATTGCAGTAGGTGCGGTGCTTAAAATAGTGATCAATTTTATTCTCGTCGGAACACCTGAAATTAACATATTAGGTGTGCCGATAGGAACTACCGCTTGCTACGCTTATATCTGCATTTCAAATATTATTTGCTTTATAAAATACTCTGGAGTTAAGCCTGATTATCTATCAGTTTTTGTAAAGCCCTTTGTTGCAGCTGCCGCTTGTGCAATTACCGCGTTTACGGCTTCAAAGCTTCTTTATACGCTAATAAATAAAGAGTCGCTTGTAACTATTATTTCAATAGCTTTAGCAGGCGTTGTTTATCTTGTTATGCTTGGTGTTTTAAAGGCTATAGAACGCGATGATGTTATTTCATTGCCAAAAGGCAAAAAAATCGTCAAAGTACTTGAAAAATTAGGAATAATAAGGTAATATATAGCTGTAAGTTAACAAATTTCGGCTATTTCGTCAAGTAAAAGGGCAATATATTGTGTTTTGCTAGAAAAAAGGTTTGTGAATATGATTACAAAAGAAGATTTTAAAAGAAAAAATTATGATATTTCTGACCTTTTGGACATAGTCAAAATTCTTCGTTCACCGGGTGGCTGCCCTTGGGATGCAGAGCAGAATCATAAGTCTGTTAGAAACGATTTGTTAGAAGAAGCTTATGAGGTTTGTGATGCTATTGATGATTCTGATGCTGATGCTTTAAAAGAAGAGCTGGGAGACCTTCTTTTGCAGGTGGTTTTCCATTCCAATATTGCTAAGGAAAATGATGGCTTTGATTTTAACAGCGTTTGTGATGGAATATGCAAAAAGCTTATTCTTCGCCATCCCCATGTTTTTGGAACTGTTGAAGTTGAAAATTCAGAAGAGGTTTTAAGAAACTGGGATGTTATTAAAAGAACCGAAAAAAACCAGGCTACTTATTATGATACATTAGATAGTGTTCCGCGCGCGTTTCCTGCGTTGATGAGGTCGTCTAAGGTTCAGAAAAGAGCTGCCAAAGCAGGCTTTGATTGGGATGAAAAATCAGATGTTTTCTCAAAGCTTGATGAAGAAGTTGCTGAGCTGAAAGAGGCTGATTCTACCGGCGATAAAGAGCAGATTTTTGAAGAATTCGGAGACTTGCTTTTTGCCGCGGTTAATTTATCAAGATTTTTAAAGGTTAACGCCGAAGAAGCGTTGGACTTTGCAACCGATAAGTTTATGAGAAGATTTAAATCGGTTGAAGAAGAAGTATTTGCTTCGGGCCGTGATATGAAAGAGATTTCTTTAGCTGAGCTTGATTCCATTTGGGATAAGGTTAAACTAAAGGAAAAGAATTAGTTTCAAAATCGGGCTTAATCCCGTTTGAATAATAAAATTATGGAGGTTGTTCATTATGAACAAAACAGAATTCGTTGCTGCTATTGCAGAAAAAGCAGGTCTTAGCAAGAAGGATGCTGATAAGGCAATTGCAGCTCTTATCGAAACCGTTACTGAAACTCTTAAGAAGGGTGACAAGGTTCAGCTTGTAGGCTTCGGCACTTTTGAGGTTCGTGAGCGTCCCGCAAGAACCGGCAGAAACCCCCAGACCAACGCTACTATCGAAATTCCGGCATCTAAGGTTCCGGCATTCAAGGCTGGCGCTGCTCTTAAAACCGCTGTTAAATAATTTATTTTAGCGAGAAAAACGGCTGCTTCTCGGGTTATCCTCGAAAAGCAGCCTTATTCTTTAGTTCGGAGAAAGTAATGAGATTAGATAAGTTTTTAAAAGTATCAAGAATTATTAAAAGAAGAACTATTGCAAATGAAGCCTGTGATGCGGGCAGGGTGCTTGTCGGCGGCAAGGTGGCAAGAGCCTCTTATAATGTCAAGGTCGGAGATGTTTTGGAAATCAACTTCGGCACAAAAACTGTCAAGGCGGAAATTTTAAATGTATCCGAAACGGTCAAAAAAGATGATGCGTCTTTAATGTATCGCATTATTGATTGAGTAATTATTATTTTGTTTCATTCATATAATTTTTAAAAGATAGGTGATATATATGAATGAAGCTTTTGAAGCAAATAAAAATCAGAATATTATTATAGAAAACAGGGCAAAGCTTTCGGTTAGCGCAGTCAGAGAAATATTAAGCTTTGATGAGCAAACGGTTATAGCTGATACAGCATTAGGCCGGCTTACAGTTAAAGGTGAGGCTTTGAAGGTTACGGGCTTTACCAATGAAACGGGCGACCTTTATATTGAGGGTAAAATCTGCGCTGTTGGCTATTCCTCAAGCAACAAACAGTCAGGCGTTATAGGAAGGCTGTTCAAATAGTGTGGGATATAGATTCTTTTAAGGATTTTATTACTTTTTTACTCTCTTTTGCATTGGGCGCGCTTTTTTCAATTGTTTATGATATTTTTATAGCCACTCATAAAACAATTTTTAAAAGCACTTTAAGCGTTTTTATAACCGATATTTTATATTTTGGAATTATATCCCTTTCAACATTTTTGTTTTGCGTTATAAGAGCAAACGGATATATCAGAGGATATATAATTTTCGGCATTGTTTTAGGTTTTATAATTCTGCATTTTGCTCTTTCTAAATTTGTTAGTAATATTTTTGTCTTCTTAATAAACCTTTTAAAAAGATTTTTTTGTAAACTTTCATCTGTTTTAAGACGATTTTTCGAATGGTTATTATCTAAATTAAAGAAAATAATCTTTTTATTTAAAAAGTGGTTGCAAATGTTGTTAGCCTTGTTGTATAATCACTTTAAAAGTAAAAGAATAGGATGAGGATTTATGGTTGCTAAAACTAAAAAGCGCGGCAGTATTATTCTTCGTGTTGTCTTGGTTTTGTTTTCCGTGTGGATGATAGTCTATCTCGGTTCATTGATAAAAAGCTTTACTTCTTTGCAAAATGAGCTTGATTTAGCTATAAACCGTCGCGATGAGCTGGCACTTGAAATTGCGGAAAAGTCTAAGCTCTTAGAAAGCGGCGATGACGCAGAGTTTATCGAGAGAGCAGCAAGGGAAAAGCTTGGCTTTGTTTATGCCAATGAACACGTTTATATTGATATTTCGGGTGATTAACCCTTAATATTTAGTTAATTTTTCTTCTTTTGGAGGATGGGTCTTTCTTATGCAAATTGAGGTTGGTCAAATTGTTGAAGGCAAGGTAACGGGAATAACTAATTTTGGCGTTTTCGTTGAGCTTTCTGAGGGTAAATCGGGTCTTGTTCATATTTCTGAGATTGCTCAGTCTTATGTCAGTGATGTTCGCGAGTTCGTCAAGGAAAATGATGTTGTTAAGATGAAGGTTCTTACTATTTCGGATGATGGTAAGATTAGTCTCAGCATCAAACGCGCTATGGAACAGGATGCGCCTAAAAGAAAAGAATTTTCTAAGGAAAGGCGTCAAAAATCATCATCTGCTCATTGTCCACCGCCTTCTGATGTCTGGATGCCTAAGCGTTCGGAATCAGCTTCTTTTGAAGATATGATGGCAAAATTTAAACAGACAAGTGACGAAAAGTTTTCTGATTTAAAGAAAAAGAATCCGGATTCTGCTCGTCGCAAAAATGTCCGTCAATAATACATATAAGGCAGGCATATGTCTGCCTTTTTATTTTAGGAGAATATATGATAAGAGAAATTGATGTTTCTTTAGTTACTGAAGTTGTAAAAAAGCTTTCAATAACTGCCAATAAAGTTTTACCTAAATCAATAGAACGCGAAATTTGCAAAAGCTGCAGCATTGAAACTGATTGCCTTGCTAAAAGTATTATGAATGATATTAAGGCGAACTTGGTAGCGGCAAGCGAACTTGATTTGCCTATCTGTCAGGATACGGGAATGGCAGTTATCTTCTTAAAAATCGGACAAGATGTTCATTTTACCGGAGGAGACCTTTATGCTGCAATAAATAAAGGTGTTGCCTTAGGCTATACTGAGGGTTTATTAAGAAAGTCCGTTGTTTCTGACCCGCTAAACAGAGTTAATTCAAACGATAATACTCCTGCAGTTATTCATACTGAAATAGTTAGCGGAAGCAAGGTTGAGATTACACTGGCGCCTAAAGGGTTTGGAAGTGAAAATATGAGCGCAATTAAGATGTTGACTCCTGCCCAAAGCAAACAAGGAGTTGTAGATTTTGTTTTGGAAACTGTTAAAAAAGCCGGTGGAAATCCTTGTCCTCCAATGGTTATCGGAGTAGGAATTGGCGGAGATTTTGAACAGGTCGCATTGCTTTCTAAAAAAGCCCTTTTAAGAGATTTGGGAACTAAAAATTCTAATGAGTTTTATGCTCAGCTTGAAAATGAACTTTTAGAAAAAGTTAATGAGTTGGGCGTTGGTCCTCAAGGCTTTGGCGGTAAAACAACTGCACTTGGTCTTAATATTGAATACGCACCAACACATATTGCAGGCTTACCTGTTGCGGTAAATATTGGTTGCCATGTAACCCGCCATTGCACAGAAATCATATAAAGGTGAAAAGAATGACAAAGTATAATTTAGTAGCGCCCTGCATCTTTGGAATAGAGGGTATCCTTGCCGATGAGCTTCGCAGATTTGGTTTCGAAAATGTTAATGCCGAAAACGGCAGAGTCTTATTTTCGGGCGACGCAAATACTATAGCAAAAGCAAATATCTGCTCGAGATTTGCGGAGCGTATTTTAATAAATTTAGGAACCTTTAAAGCTGAAAGCTTCACCGAACTGTTTGATGGTGTGAAAAAGCTGCCTCTGGAAGAATTTATATCTAAAAACGATGCTTTTCCCGTTAAGGGCTGGAGTATAAATTCAAAGCTTTATAGCATTACGGATTGCCAGTCAATTATAAAAAAAGCGGTAGTTGAACGCCTTAAAACCGTTTACAGAACAGATTGGTTCTCTGAAACCGGTCCTGTTCATCAGTTGCAGTTTTCTATAATGAAGGATGTTGTAACTCTTATGCTTGATACCTCGGGAGAGGGCTTGCATAAAAGGGGATACAGGGCTAATTCCAATGCCGCGCCGATTAAGGAAACTCTTGCCGCTGCAATGTGCGATATTGTAAGAATTTATCCCGATACTCAGATTTTTGACCCGTTTTGCGGAAGCGGAACTATTCTTATCGAAGCCGCTATGATGGCTAAAAAAATGGCGCCGGGCTTAAGACGCTCTTTTGCTGCAGAAAGATTTGATTTTATAGATGCTAACGCTTGGAAAGAGGAACGCGGTGCTGCAATTGAAAGAATCTTACCCGATGTTGAATTCAGAGCTTTTGGCTCTGATATTGACCCGGAGGCTGTTTCTTTAACACTTGCAAATGCCCAAAAAGCAGGAGTTGCAAAATATGTTAAGGCTGAAGTTTCGAATGTCAGAAATTTCAAGTTGCCCGAAGGTAGAGCACTTGTTATAACTAATCCGCCTTATGGCGAAAGGCTTTTGGAAATCAAGGAAGCCGAAGAGCTCTATAAGGTTATGGGCTCTGTGTTCAAAAAGTCAGAGGGTAAAAAGTATTACGTTATCAGCCCGAATGATGAGTTTGAAGCGATTTTTGGCAGAACTGCAGATAAAAAACGCAAGCTCTATAACGGAATGATTAAGTGTAACCTTAATATGTATTTCAAATAATTAAAAGCGCAGGAAACTGCGCTTTCTTTTTTGTGCTTAAACCGAAAAACGCGGCATAATAATATCCTAGGGGGGAATTATTGTGTCGTTTTTAAAAAAATACAGAACCTATATTATCTATGCAGCAATTACTTTAGGACTTGGAATTTTATCGGCCATTATAACGGGTGGATACGATATTTACGATAACTTTGTCAAGCCGGCATTGGCGCCGCCTGCGATTGTTTTTACGATAGCTTGGACAGTTCTTTATACAATTATAGGCATTTCGGCAGGTATGGTTGCAGAATCAAACGACTTGGATAAACAAACTGCGATAAAACTATACTTATTTCAACTGATTATCAATGTTATCTGGCCAATTATTTTCTTTAAATTCGAAACAATTAAATTTGCATTATTCTGGCTTTTATTACTGATTATTGTTGCAGGCTTAACCTTAAAGAATTTCTTTTCAATAAGAAAAACTGCAGGGCTCTTATTTTTGCCATATTTTATTTGGTTACTCTTTGCATTTTATCTTAATTTCTCAATAGTTGTTTTAAATTCTTAGTTTTTTGAAAAAATTAGTAAAAACACTTGATTTTTCCAGAAAAGATGCTAAAATATAAATTAGCACTCGAGGATTGAGAGTGCTAATCAATTATTTACGAACAAATACCAGGAGGTAATACTATGACTATTAAACCACTTGCAGACAGAGTTGTTATAAAGTCTTGTGAAGCTGAGGAGACCACTAAAAGCGGCATTATTCTCGCAGGTTCGGCTAAAGAAAAGCCCCAGGTTGCAGAAATTGTTGCGGTTGGCCCCGGCGGAAATGTTGATGGCGTTGAAGTAACAATGACCGTTAAGGTTGGAGATAAAGTAATAACCAGTCAGTATGCAGGAAATCCCGTTAAGGTTGATGGCGTTGAATATTCAATTGTTCGTCAGTCTGATATTCTTGCTATTGTTGAATAATTGGAGGAAATAATAATGGCTAAAGAAATTCTTTTTGGTGAAGATGCCAGAAAAGCACTTCAGTCGGGTGTTGACCAGTTGGCAGATGCCGTTAAGGTAACACTTGGACCTAAGGGTAGAAATGTTGTTCTTGATAAGAAATTCGGCGCACCGCTTATTACTAATGACGGTGTGACAATTGCTAAAGATGTTGAGTTAGATAACCCGTTTGAGAATATGGGCGCTCAGCTTGTTAAAGAGGTTGCAACCAAAACCAATGACTGCGCGGGTGACGGAACTACTACTGCTACCGTTTTGGCTCAGGCTTTAATCCGCGAGGGTATGAAAAACGTTGCAGCAGGAGCTAACCCGATGGTGCTGAAAAAGGGTATTAAACTTGCTGTTGATACTGCAGTTGAAACCGTTGTAGTCAACTCCAAAAAAGTCAGCTGCTCAGATGATATTGCGAGAGTTGCAACTATTTCTGCAGGCGATGAGTTTATTGGTAAGCTTATTGCTGAGGCAATGGATAAGGTTTCTTCTGACGGTGTTATTACCGTTGAGGAATCTAAAACCGCAGACACATATTCTGAGGTTGTTGAAGGTATGCAGTTTGACCGTGGCTATATAACTCCTTATATGGCTACCGATACCGATAAAATGGAAGCCATCATTGATGACCCGTTTATCCTTATCACTGATAAGAAAATTGCTAATATTCAGGAAATCTTACCTTTGTTAGAGCAGATGGTTCAGTCAGGCGGAAAGCTTGTTATCATTGCCGAGGATGTTGAGGGCGAGGCTCTTTCAACTCTTATTGTTAATAAGCTTCGCGGAACCTTTACCTGCGTTGCTGTTAAAGCTCCGGGCTTTGGCGATAGAAGAAAAGAAATGCTTCAGGATATTGCTATCTTGACCGGCGGTCAGGTTGTTTCTTCAGAGCTTGGCTTCGAACTTAAAGATACCGAGATTACGATGCTCGGACGCGCAAGACAGGTTAAGATCAGCAAGGAAAACACTATTATCGTTGGTGGCGCGGGTGATTCTGCTGCTATTAAGAACAGAATCGGTCAGATTAGAAATCAGATTGAAACAACAACCTCTGAATTTGACCGCGAGAAGCTTCAGGAAAGACTTGCTAAGCTTTCGGGCGGTGTTGCAGTAATTAAGGTTGGTGCAGCTACTGAAATCGAAATGAAGGAAAAGAAGCTTCGTATTGAAGATGCTCTTTCTGCTACTAAGGCAGCAGTTGAAGAGGGTATTGTTGCAGGTGGCGGTGTTGCACTTATTAACTCAATCCCTGCAGTTAAGGATTTACTTGATACTGTTGACGGGGATGTTAAAACAGGTGTTGCTATTGTTCTTAATGCACTCGAAGCACCTATCCGTCAGATTGCTTATAATGCAGGTCTTGAGGGCTCTGTGATTGTTGATAAGATTGTTTCTTCGGGCAAAGCAAACTACGGCTTTGATGCATATAATGAGGTTTATACCGATATGCTCGAGGCAGGTATTGTTGACCCAACTAAAGTTACCCGTTCTGCATTACAGAATGCTGCTTCTGTTGCATCAATGGTTCTTACAACTGAATCTATTGTTGCTGATAAAAAAGACCCCCATGCTGAAGCTGCTGCAGCCGCAGCTGCTGCAGGTGCCGCAGGCGGAATGTATTAAAATATTTAAAGCCCACCGATTTTTCGGTGGGCTTTATTCTTTGTTTGACTAATCATAAGAATTATAGTATCATTTAATAAGAAACTGGTGAAAGACAAGGTGATAAAATGCGTAACTGTGCAATGTTTATGGACTTTTATGAGGCTACTATGGCCAACGCCGCAATACTGCAGGAAATGGGGGAAAGGGAAGCATATTTTGATATGTTTTTCCGCCGTGTTCCCGATGATGGCGGTTTTGCTATTATGGCGGGATTAAAGCAGCTTATCGATAATCTTAACGAGTTGGTCTTTACTGATGAAGATATTGAGTATATGCGCGCTCAAAAGCTTTTTGATGATAAGTTTTTAACCTTTCTTAAAAACTTCAAATTTTCTTGTGATGTATGGGCAATTCCTGAAGGAACACCTATTTTCCCAAAAGAGCCTATTTTGACCGTTAAAGGTCCTATTTGTCAGTTGTTCTTAATTGAAACACTTGTTTTGCTTAACATAAATCATCAGTCCCTTATTGCAACTAAAGCCAACCGAATTTACAGAGCGGCTCAAGGAAGAGCGGTTATGGAGTTTGGCGCAAGAAGAGCGCATGGAACGGACGCATCGCTATTTGGTGCAAGAGCGGCTTATATCGGTGGATGCTCGGCGACCTCGTGCGTTAAAGCGGGCGAGGATTTCGGCATTCCTGTTTCAGGAACTATGGCGCATAGCTGGGTTCAGATGTTCCCCAGTGAATATGACGCTTTTAAAGCATATGCAGAGGTTTATCCGGAAAAATCTTTATTCCTTGTTGATACCTATGATACTTTAAAATCGGGAATACCTAATGTTATAAAGGTTGCTAATGAGGTTTTAAAACCGTTGGGTTGCCGTCCGCTTGGAATCAGAATTGACAGCGGAGATATAACTTACCTTACTAAAAGAGCCAGGAAAATGCTTGACGATGCCGGTTATCCTGATTGCCTTATCTGCGTTTCAAATTCGCTTGATGAATATTTAATACGCGATATGCTTATGCAAGGTGCAAAGGTTGATACCTTCGGCGTTGGCGAAAGACTTATAACTGCCAGCAGTGAGGCTGTCTTCGGCGGCGTTTATAAAATGGCGGCTATTGAGGATGAAAAGGGAAATGTTATTCCCAAAATAAAACTCAGCGAGAACACATCGAAGATTACCTTGCCGGGATTTAAACAGTGTTGGAGATTGTTTGATCGTGAAAGCGGTAAGGCGATTGCCGATGTTATTACCTTACGCGATGAAACAATCGATGATACTAAAGAATATGTTCTTTTTGACCCTGAGCATACCTGGAAGCGCAAAACCGTTACCTACTATATTTCAAGACCCTTGCAGGTTAAGATTTTTGATAAGGGCAAGCTTGTATATAATTCGCCTGATGCAACAAAAATCAGAGAATATAAGGAGCAGCAGGTTGAGGCACTTTGGGAAGAGGTTCAGCGCTTTGAAAAGCCGCATAAATACTATGTTGACTATTCGCAGAGACTTTATGACCTTTATACCGAAATGTTATCTAAAAATTCTCTTTAATTTTAAAGCGGCAGATTATTTCTGCCGCTTTTTCTTTATTTTTGCTAAAAAATTATTTCATATTGAATTAAATTTGTTAATTTGATATAATAAATTTAAAGAATCAAATTCTGGGGGTTAAAATATGGCTAAGCTATACTATAAGTTTGGCGCAATGGGCAGTTCTAAAACCGCTCAGGCTCTTATGACCAAATTTAACTATGAGGAAAAATCAAAGAGGGTATGGCTTATAAAACCCTCAACCGATAACCGTGATTATTGTGTTGACGGCAATGGAAAAACTGTCGGAGTTGTTCGTTCAAGAATCGGCCTTTTATCCGAGGCTGAGATTATTTCTTCTGAGGATAATATCAGAGCCATTTTTATAAAGCGTAATTTAGATGCTAATATTGATGTTATTATCTGCGATGAATGTCAGTTCTTATCTGAAAAGCAGGTTGAGGATTTAAAGAATATCTGCGATGAGTTGGATGTTCCTGTTTTATGCTTTGGCTTAAGAGTCGATTTTCAAACTAAAATGTTCCCGGGTAGTAAGCGCCTTTTTGAGATTGCTGATAGTATTTCAGAAATCAAGTCAATTTGCCGTTGCGGCAGAAAAGCAACAGTTAATGCTCGCTTTGATGATGACGGAAATATTATTACCGAGGGCGACCAGATTTGTATCGGCGGTAACGACCGCTATGAAGGTATGTGTTATAAGTGCTATCGTGCTTTATATAAAGAAAGGTTGGGATTTTAATGGATATTAAGGAAATTCTAAAAACAGTTGACCATACATTGCTTTCGCAGTCTGCTTCCTGGGCAGAGATAAAAACGGTTTTAGATGATGCAATGAGTTTTAAAACAGCCTCTGCCTGCATTCCCGCATCATTTGTTAAGCAAGCAAAAGAATATGTTGGCGAAAATTTGGCTATTTGCACCGTTATCGGTTTTCCCAACGGATACTCAACTACTGCTACAAAATGCTTCGAAACTGCTGACGCTGTTAAAAACGGCGCAGATGAGATTGATATGGTAATCAACGTAGGCTGGCTCAAAGATAAGAAATATGACGATATTTTAAATGAAATCAACGCTATTAAAGATGCCTGCAACGGCAAGTTGTTAAAGGTTATCATTGAAACCTGCCTGCTTACCGATGAAGAAAAAATCAAGATGTGTGAGATTGTTTCAAAATCAGGTGCCGATTATATCAAAACTTCGACCGGCTTTTCAACTGCCGGGGCTACAAAAGAAGATGTTGCTTTGTTCGCAAAATATGTTAGTGGCAACACAAAGATTAAAGCTGCAGGCGGTATTTCATCGGTTAAAGATGCAGAAGATTTCATAACCCTTGGCGCTTCAAGACTTGGCACAAGTCGTATTGTTAAAATATTAAAAAATGAAAATGACGGAGGTAAATACTGATATGGCAAAGCTTTATCCAACCCCCCATATTAACGCTGTTCCCGAGGATTTCGGAAAAACCGTTTTAATGCCGGGCGACCCTTTAAGAGCAAAGTTTATAGCTGAAAAATTCTTAACTGATGCAAAATTAGTTAACAATGTTCGCGGTATTCAGGGCTATACCGGAACCTATGACGGAACTAAGGTTTCAGTTATGGCAAGCGGAATGGGAATGCCTTCCATTGGTATTTATTCCTATGAGCTTTATAATTTCTTCGGTGTTGAAAATATAATGAGAATCGGCTCGGCGGGTGCAATGAGCAATAAAATTAAGGTCAGAGATATTGTTATGGGCATGGGCGCATCAACCAACTCAAACTTTGTTGCTAATTTCAATCTCCCCGGAACTTATGCTCCGATTTGCAGTTATAAGATGCTTAAAACCTGTGCAGATATTGCCGAGGAAATGGGTGTTAACTACCATGTTGGCAATCTGCTTTCATCTGATGTTTTCTATAATGATAATGAAAATATCCCCGAGATGCTGACCGCAACTCCTGCTTGGAGTAAAATGGGAGTTATGGCGGTTGAAATGGAGGCAGCGGCACTTTATATGAATGCGGCAAGAGCAGGGAAAAACGCACTTGCTATTTGCACCATTTCCGACCACCTCTTAACCGGTGAAGCTACAACTGCAGAGGAGCGCCAGAATTCGTTTACAGAGATGATGGAGCTTGCTCTTAAAACAGCTGTTAAGCTTGATAAATGAGGCAGTTTATGAAAAGAGTATTTTTAATTGTTCTTGATTCTTGCGGTGCGGGCCAAATGCCCGATGCCCATCTTTTTGGAGATAACGACTGTCATACTATAAAAAGAATCTCATCATCCCAAAAATTTAATGCTGACAACCTTTTAAAAATGGGTTTAGGTAATATTATAGGGCTTGAATTTTTGGGAAAAACTGATAACCCAACAGCGGCAGTTTGCAAAATGACAGAGAAATCAATGGGTAAAGATACAACAATAGGCCATTGGGAAATTGCCGGTGTTGTATCAGATAGTCCGCTTCCGACTTATCCTGATGGATTCCCGGATGATGTTTTAGAAGAGTTTTCTAAGGCCGTTGGCAGAAAGGTTTTATGCAATAAGCCTTATTCGGGAACCGAGGTTATTAAGGACTACGGCAAGCAGCATGTTGAAACAGGTGATTTGATTGTTTATACATCGGCAGATAGCGTTTTTCAGATTGCTGCACATGAAGAAATCGTGCCGATAGAAACTCTTTATGAATATTGCAGAATTGCAAGAGGAATTTTAAAGGGTGAACATGCGGTAGGCAGAGTTATAGCAAGACCGTTTATTGGCGAGTATCCCGATTTTAAGAGAACCGCTAATCGTCATGACTTTTCCTTGGAGCCCCCGAGGGATACCTTGCTTGATGCAGTTAAGAACTCAGGCAAAACTGTTTATGCCATAGGCAAGATATTTGATATATTTGCAGGGAAAGGCATTTCAGATAAGGTTTTTACCCATTCCAATACCGAGGGTATGCAGGAGTCTATAAAAGCCGTAGAGAGCGATTTTAGCGGCTTATGCTTTATAAATCTTGTTGATTTTGATATGCTCTACGGTCATAGGCAGGATATTGACGGATATGCAGCCGCTTTAGCCGAGTTTGATAGTTGGTTGCCAACATTTTTAGACAAAATGCAGGACGATGACATCCTTATGATAACTGCTGACCATGGTTGCGACCCTGGCGACAGTCATACTGACCATACAAGAGAATATACTCCGCTCCTTGTTTACGGTCAAAATGTTAAATCTGTTAACTTAGGTATAAGAAGCTCGTTTGCTGATATTGCGGCAACCTGCGCCGATTATCTTGATGTTGAGTTCAAGGGCGACGGCGTTAGTTTCTTATCCGATATTTTAAAGTAAGGGGGAGACTATATGACTAATCAAGAACTTTGCACATTGGCAATCAATGCCATGGACCGTGCTTATGTTCCTTATTCGGGTTACACTGTCGGCGCAGCTTTGTTAACAACATCAGGAAAAGTATTCATCGGTTGCAACATCGAAAATGCTGCATATTCTCCAACAATATGTGCTGAAAGAACCGCAATTTTTAAAGCGGTCAGCGAAGGGGAGAAGGATTTCGTCAAAATAGCAGTTGCAGGTGGCAAGGGCGGAAAAATTGAGGGGGCATTTCCTCCTTGTGGCGTTTGTAGGCAGGTAATGGCTGAATTTTGCGATAAAAACTTTGAGGTTTTGGTTGTTACAAGTAAAGACTCTTTCGAAAAATATACTTTAGCTGACCTTTTACCGCATTCGTTTTCAAAAGATTGTATGTAATTGTATGTTTTTAACAAATTCATTGCACATTTATCCTCAATTTTGACAAATTGTATAATAACTGGTTGACTTTTATTAGTGTATTCGTTAAAATATAATTGGTGCATGAATAACTCAAGCACACAAATAAATCAGTGGTAAAACCCTAAAGGTAGGAGAGTAAAAATGAAAAAGCTATTCAGTATTCTTCTTTGTGTCGCAATGCTTCTTGGCGTTATCTCGCTTGTTGCTTGCGGTGAGTCTAAAAAACCCACTTATGAAATTGCAGTTGTAACCGACGTTGGTCAGCTCATGGATAAGGGCTTCAACCAGGGAACATATGAGGGAGCAAAGGCTTATGCAGAGGCTAATAATATTTCATATAAGTATTATCAGCCTGCTAATGGTTCGGATGCTTCCGATAACGATCGTATTGCTGCTATGAAGCAGGCAGTTAACAACGGTGCTAAAATCATCGTTGCTCCCGGCTTCTTACAGGCAACTGCTATGAAAACCGTAGCAAAAGAGAATCCGACCGTTAAGTTCGTATTCATTGATGGTTGGGCATTAGGTCTTGATAACGTAACAGCTGTTACCTATAAGGAGCAGGAATCCGGCTACCTCGCAGGTTATGCAGCAGTTATGGATGGCTTTACTAAGCTCGGCTTCACCGGTGGCGGCGGCGGCGGTAACCCCGCATGTAACCGTTTCGGTTATGGCTTCGTTCAGGGCGCAGAAGCAGCAGCTGTTGCTAAGAACGTTAATGTAGAAGTTAAATACAGCTACAAGTTCGGCGATTCTTTCTCTGCTTCAACTGAACTCCAGACTCAGATTGCCGGTTGGTATGCAGGCGGCACTGAAGTAGTATTTTCTTGCGGCGGTTCTATGTTTGACTCTGTTAAATCAGCAGCTGCTGAGTATCCTAACTCAAAGATTATCGGTGTTGACGTTGACCAGTCTTCTGAATCAACTCAGGTTATCACCAGTGCAGTTAAGGGTCTTAGCGTATCTGTTGAGAGAGTTCTCGGTCAGTTCTATGCAGGCAAGTGGGATGCTGAACTTGCTAACAAGGCTCAGAACCTCGGCGCTGCAGAAGATTCTACCGGACTTCCGCTCGATACTTGGAGCTTTAAGAATTTCACAAAAGAGCAGTATAACGACCTCTTCGCAAAGATTAAGGACGGCACTATTGTTCCTAAGGCTGAAACTCCTGAGCAGGCAAATAATGCAGATTGGCTCAAAGCTAACCTTACAAAAGTTACTATTATCTTCGAGTAATATCTTTTGAATTTTCGGGGTGGTCTCTTTTTAGGGGCCACCCTTGCTTAAATGTTAGCAATTTCTTTTAGAATATTCAGTGTTTTAAAAGAAGTTGCCAACGGCAAGGATTATTAAAATTTAAGGAGAACAATTAATGGAACCTTATATTATTGAAATGCGCAATATAACTAAAGAGTTCCCCGGAATTAAAGCTAATGACGGGATTACTTTACAGTTAAAGCGCGGCGAAATTCATGCTTTATTAGGCGAAAACGGTGCCGGTAAATCAACGTTAATGAGTATTCTTTTCGGTATTTATCAGCCTGATGAGGGTCAGATTTATAAAAACGGTGAACCGGTTTCGGTTAATGACCCTAATGATGCAAATGAATTAGGAATAGGAATGGTTCATCAGCATTTTAAACTTGTTGATGTTTTCAGTATTCTTGATAATATAATCTTAGGTGTCGAGCCGACTAAGTTCGGTTTTTTAACTAAGAAAAAGGCCAGAGAAAAAGTCCTGGAGTTATCAAAAGCCTACGGTCTTAATGTTGACCCCGATGCGCTTATTGAAGATGTTACCGTTGGTATGCAACAGAGAACAGAAATTTTAAAAATGCTTTACCGCGATAATGAAGTTCTTATTTTCGATGAGCCTACTGCAGTTTTAACTCCGCAGGAAATCAATGAACTTATGGAAATAATGCGTGGCCTTGCTAAGGAAGGAAAATCTATTCTCTTTATTACCCATAAGCTAAATGAAATTATGGCGGTCGCAGATAGATGCACAGTTTTGCGTAAAGGCAAATATATTGGCACTGTTGATATTAAGGATACAACCAAAGAAGAACTTTCAAAAATGATGGTTGGTCGAGATGTTAAGTTTGTTGTTGATAAACAACCTGCTAATCCTAAGGATACTGTTCTTGAGATCAAAGACCTTTGCGTTAAAAGTAAGCTTCACAAGAAAAATGCCGTTAATAATGTTACTTTTAGCGTTAGAAAAGGTGAAATAGTTTGTATAGCAGGTATTGATGGGAACGGTCAGTCGGAACTTGTTTATGGAATAACCGGTCTTGAAAAGTTGGAGTCAGGAACAATATCTCTTTGTGGTGAAGATGTCACTAATAAATCTATCCGTTATAAAAATACTCATGGACTTTCTCATATTCCGGAGGATAGACATAAACACGGTCTTGTTTTAGATTATTCTTTAGAGCAGAATCTTGTTTTGCAGAGATATTTTGAGCCCCAATTTCATAGAAATGGCTTTATTAAATTTGCTGAGGTCAGAAAATATTCTGATAAGTTAATTGATAAATTTGATGTTCGTTCAGGTCAGGGCTCGGTTACAATCTCAAGAAGTATGTCGGGTGGTAATCAGCAAAAAGCAATTGTTGCGCGTGAGCTTGATAGAAAGCATCAGTTGTTAATCGCAGTTCAACCCACAAGAGGCCTTGATGTTGGCGCTATCGAAAATATTCATTCAAAGCTGATTGAAACTCGCGATAACGGTGCAGGAATCTTGCTCGTTTCATTAGAGCTTGATGAGGTTATGAGCGTTTCTGACAGAATACTGGTTATGTATGAGGGCGAGATTGTTGTAGAACTTGACCCGAAAAACACAACGGTTGAAGAATTAGGTCTATATATGTCTGGCGCTAAAAGGCAGGATAAGGAGGTAACAAAATGAACAATTTAACTTCTAAGAAAAATACTTTAGGTTCATTTTTTAGCAAAATTTTTGCCATGGATTCCATCAAATCCATCATTGCCTCTTTAGTTTGTATTTTAGGCGGTTTTTTGGTTGGAGCGGTTATTTTAATTTTGCTTGCAGCATTTACAAATGATATTCCATTGTATGAGGCTTTCTCAGGATTATCTATTCTTTTGAGCGGTCCTTTTGCGAGTGGTAACCTAAAAGATATACTGTTTAATTTAGGTGATATGCTCTTAGAGTCAGCACCGCTTATGATGACCGGTCTTTCGGTTGCAATCGCTTTCAAAACCGGTCTTTTCAATATTGGTGCTCCCGGTCAATATCTTATGGGCGCTATGACAGCCTTGCTGATAGCACTTTCAGTTCCAAAACCCGATAATGCTGCCTTAGCTTTTGTTTATTGGCTTATCGCATTCCTTGCTGCTATTGTTGCAGGTATGCTTTGGGGCGCAATTCCCGGTCTGTTTAAAGCAATATTTAATGTTAATGAGGTTATAGTTTGCATTATGACCAACTGGATTGCCGCTAATGTTGTAAGCTGGGTTTTTAAGGCTTCAGGTGATAAGTTTATAAATTTTACTGAAACTAAGGTTAACTTTATAAGACCTACTTATACCAACGGGGTTGCAACTCCAAAATTAGGTCTTGATAAGCTTTTCCCGGGTTCTAATATTGATATAAGTATTTTCATCGTTATCATTATTGCTATCGGTATGTATATTCTTATCAATAAGACAACCTTTGGCTATGAGCTTAAGGCTTGTGGCTTTAATAAGAATGCCGCTAAGTATGCGGGTATGAACGAAAAAAGAAATATCATTATTTCTATGGCTATAGCAGGCGGTCTTGCCGCTGGCGGTGCCGCTCTTTGGTATCTTAATGGTAAGAATGACTTCCTTTGGAACACCTATAGTATGCTGCCTTCTGAGGGCTTTAACGGAATACCAACAGCCCTTTTGGCAAGTAACAACCCGATTGGTGTTATTTTCAGTTCTATTTTCCTTCGTTATATTGATAAGGGTGGCTTTAATCTTGCAGGTTATACAGCATTTAATGAATATGTTTCTGACCTTATTATTGCGATGATTATTTATTTTTCAGGCTTCTCTAAGTTTATCAGAGATTTACTTTCAAGAAAAAAGGCTGAAGAAAAACGCCTTAAAGCTCCGATTGAGGCCGCTAAAGAGAAAGGGGAGAACAAATAATGGTATTTTTAATTCAAAAAACTCTTATTTACGCGATTCCTCTTTTAATAGTTGCATTAGCAGGTATGTTTGCAGAACGAAGCGGTATTATAAATATAGCACTTGACGGTATTATGATTTTCGGCTCGTTTATCGGCGCATTGTTTGTTTATTTAATGCAAATGAATAATGTTTTCGCTGACCAACCGCAGACAATGTTTATCCTGTCTATGCTTGTTGCTGCAGTAGCAGGCGCACTTTTCTCATTACTGCTCTCATTCTCTGCAATTAAACTAAAGGCTGACCAGACAATCGGCGGAACGGCGCTGAATCTTTTAGCTCCCGCAATTGCGCTTTTCATAATCAAAGTTTTCTTTATGCAGGACAAGCTTGTTATGCCCAAGGATATCGGATTTGTTATTCTTAATAACGATTTGCCATTGTTCGCTAAGATTTTCTTTGATAAAGCTTATGTTTCAACCTTTATCGTTATCGCTCTTTTTGTTATTCTTTCAATCTTGCTTTATAAAACAAAATATGGCTTAAGGCTCCGTTCTTGCGGCGAGCATCCGCAGGCAGCAGATAGTGTTGGCATAAATGTTTACAAAATGCGTTATCTGGGAACAACAATTTCAGGCGCATTAGCAGGTATGGGCGGTTATATCTATATTGCAACTGTTGCAGGCGGAACCTGTGACGGTGCGGTTGCAGGTATGGGCTTCTTAGCTCTTGCTATTATGATTTTCGGCAACTGGAAGCCGCTTGGTATTGCTTTGGGCTCATTGTTGTTCGGTCTTTTAAAATGTATCGGACCAACATATACCTTCTTAGACCTTAACGGTGACGGAGTATTCCTTCTTAAAGATTTAGGAATGCCGATGTATTTTTACAACCTTATTCCTTATGTTGCAGTTTTAGTGGTTCTTGCTTTCTCATCAAAGAAATCAAGAGCTCCCAAGGCAGAGGGTATCCCTTACGATAAGGGCGCAAGATAACAAAATAAGGGTTCGGCGGAGACTACGAACCCTTTTATTATCGAGGTAAACTTATGAGAATGTATGATATTATCCAAAATAAGAGAAATGGTTTGGAATTGACCGATGCCGAAATCGAGTTTTTTATAAAAGGCTATACCGAAGGAACAATTCCCGATTATCAGGCATCTGCTCTTATGATGGCAATTTATTTCAACGGTATGAATGAGCGAGAGACCGTAACGTTGACTAAGGCAATGGCAGCTTCGGGCGATACAGTTGATTTATCAGAGTTCGGCAACCTTTCAGCAGATAAACATAGCACAGGCGGCGTTGGCGATAAGACCTCGCTTATTGTTGCACCTATTGTTGCGTCCTTAGGCGGTAAGGTTACTAAAATGTCGGGTAGAGGCTTAGGTCATACCGGCGGAACTGTTGATAAATTAGAGTCAATACCGGGATATAATATTTCTATTCCCGAAGAGAAGTTCAAAAGGCAGATTCATAGGGTTGGAATGGCGGTTATAGGCCAAAGCGGTAATTTAACACCTGCCGATAAAAAACTTTATGCTTTAAGAGATGTTACGGCAACAGTTGACAGTATTCCGCTTATAGTTTCAAGTATAATGAGCAAGAAAATTGCGGCGGGCTCAAAGAATATTGTGCTTGATGTGAAGGTTGGAAGCGGGGCGTTTATGAAAACACCCGAGGATGCCGAAACATTAGCAAAGGAAATGGTTAAAATCGGTAAAAAATGCGGTAGAAATATTTCTGCTCTTTTAACTGATATGGATACTCCTTTAGGTTCTGCAATCGGTAATTCACTCGAGATTATTGAAGCGGTCAAGGTTTTAAAAGGCGAGGTTAACAATGATTTAAAGGAAGTGAGCCTTGCGCTTGCTTCTGAGCTCGTTTCTCTGATATTTGGTATTTCCTATGAAGAAGCCCAAAAACGCGCTGTGGATGCATTAAACAGTGGTTTAGCTTATAATAAGATGAAGGAATGGGTCGCAGCTCAGGGCGGCGATGTTAAATTTATTGAAAATACTGAGCTGTTCAAAAAATCTGATCATAGCCTTGATATTATAAGTGAATCAGACGGATATATCGAGAGTATGGATGCTGAGGCAATTGGTATCAGTAGCGTTATATTAGGTGCAGGCAGAACAACCAAAGAAGATACTATTGATTACTCTGCAGGTATTATTCTTTCAAAGAAAACAGGCGATATGGTTAAAGCGGGCGATATTCTTTGCACACTTTA
Source organism: uncultured Oscillospiraceae bacterium (assembly GCA_949295415.1). Taxonomy (GTDB): domain Bacteria; phylum Bacillota; class Clostridia; order Oscillospirales; family Acutalibacteraceae; genus UMGS172. The sequence goes on along the minus strand of CASFLA010000011.1, from coordinate 281 downwards.
TGCAGATAATAAAACGCTTTTAGAGCCTGCAAAGGAAAAATATCTCTCTGCCTTAAAATTCAGCAATAATAAGCCCGTAGAAAAACCTATTGTTTTAAAAATAATCAGATAAAAAAAGCTCCCAATAACGGGAGACACTTCGTAAAGAAGTTGTCTCCCTTTGCTTTTTTTATATAAAAATTGACACTTTCAGTTTGAAAGTGTCATAGTGGATTACGCACTTTCAAACTGTGCGTAACGAAGTTACATATTTAAAAATTAACCTATCTCAAAAATAAGAG
>CASFLA010000010.1 GCA_949295415.1 uncultured Oscillospiraceae bacterium | reverse complement strand
ACATACAAATTGTTCTTCTCACTGGTCTTCGGTTCCAAATCGGCTGTTATCCGACCGATAACAAATACCTGTGCCATTCTGCTCCTTTCTGCCTGTAAAGGCTGAAATATCTATATAAAAAAGTGCCGGCATCGGTTCATGCCCATAAGGGCAAAACCATACTGTCGGCACTGAATTACAAACTTAACAACATGTGCAATGTGGAACTGTACCACTATACTTCCCAAAGGGAATACGCACAAAAATCAATTACACAGTTATTATACCACTATATATTGTGTTTGTCAAGTGTTTGTAATCTATATATAGATATTTCGTTGCTGTTGTAATATTATTCTAACGATTCCATGACGGAAATTGCCGTATCGCAGGTATCTTCAAAGGGAATATCGGAAGTATAATCAAACTCTTTCTGGTATCTGAATGGTTTCCTCATTTACAGGATAACCTTTCAATGTTACATCCATCTCCATAGCCGCCCTGGTATCCAGACCAACCATTGCAGCAATCAGAAAGCCCCCTTTTAGGATGAAGTTGTCCCGATATTTTGAAACAGAAATACGTTAAAGTAAACGCTCCAGCATATAGTTTTGCAGAACGAGCTGTGCGGAAATATTCTTTTGCTTTGCCATATTTTTGATTAAGGCTTTTAATTGCATGGCATTTTTCATAGCAGGACCTCCAAATAAGAACGTACTTTTTCACTGACTCGAAAAAGTTTGGAATAATCGGACAGTAATGCGATATTTTTATCGGGAAGCGTTGTATATTCCTTAAACGCCTGTGTGATCAGCTGGATGTCGATTTGATTACTCTTTTTCAGAATATCACATAAGGTACGCTCTCTGTTATACACCCGGACTGTATTGTGAGCCGGTGTTTTTGTTTCCGTTAAGCCTACTTCGTATAAACGGTCAATGACCTGAGAGCAACGGATGTTCTCTTTTTTGACGCTCGTTAAATTGTACGCTGCCGGGAATGTCATGCAAAACTTATTTGGTGTTCGATCTGTCATGTTCCATAGAAACAGAGCCGTGTCGCAGGAAAAAATTCCTCGCTTAAATCGATTCTGAACCGCAAACAGTTCATCTTCCCAAATCTCCGGCAGGACATATACACCTCGCCCGGATCGCTCTAATTTTCCGGTATCTGTCAGGTATTTTAAGTTGCCTCTCGAAATCCCTGCTTCGGTAACCATAGCAGTGGTAATGGTGCCGTTATTTTCTTGAGCCATTTGTAAAATCATATCTGTCTCCTTCATAAAAAAGGCACCTCCTGACTTTGTTGACTTTCTTGCTTATTACATTACATAAATTAAGCATAAAAGTCAATACATCCGATAAAATTTCGGATAAAGTTCAAAAGATGCCTTTTTCATATATAAGGGGAACCACAGTGCGCATTTTTACTGAATATATTTTCACTGAAACTATATTCAGTATAATCATTTTTTGATTTTGTCAAATGTAAAGCAGCTATATATAGACATTTGGCTGGTTTAGTTTCTTAAACATCCCAGTGGAACAACCAAAACGCCGTCATCGCGGCGATAAGCAATTTCTGTTCCAGTCAATATCATCAAAAACGAAGGTTCCATCATTTTTTGGGTATTCACTTTGTTTTTCAGTTCTATCAGGTGTTTTGCGGCGTCTTCTATTTCTTTGGAGCCGAGTTTGATCTCAACAGCAGCCCACCGACCGTCATTGAGCACAATCACTGCATCCGACTCAAGACCGCTGCTGTCACGATAGTGAAACACTTCGCCGTCAATAGCCTCTGTGTAAATTCTTAAATCTCGGTCACATAAGGATTCAAACAGGAACCCAAAATAATTAAAGTCATCCAGCAGCCTCTCCGGAGTCAAACGCATAATTGCGGTGGCGATAGAAGGATCCACAAACTGACGTTTTGGGGAAGTGCGTATTGCTGTTTTAGAACGTAATGCCGGATTCCAAGCCGGTAGATTTTCTGTTACAAATATACGATTTAACGCATTCAGATACTGGCTGATTGTTTTTTCGGAAATGCTTTCATCTGTATCACTCATTGCGATATCATCATGAATGGTTTTAATTGTTGCTACGGTAGAGATGTTTCTTGCTAATGAGCGCAGTAAAGCTCTGACACGTACCGGATTCTTTTCGATATTATCCACTCTTGATACATCTGCATTGATAACAGCTTCCACATAATCAACGGCACGACGCAAAGCGCTCTTTTTTGTATCTTCAACAGAAGCCGGCCAACCGCCCCGCACAATAGCAAAGGCAATTTGTTCTATGGTTAAATCCGAAAATGCTTCGATATCTGTTTTACCGTTAAACAATTCAGACAATGATATCGTACCATTCGATTCGTTGGACTCGAAAAGACTCATGGGACGCATCATTATGCGCGAAATCCGCCCTGTTCCCGTATGCTGTACTACATTATCCTGCGGAACCGCGGAGCCTGTCAAAATAAACTGACCGGTTTTTCCTCGCTGATCGACCATAAAACGGACAGCATCCCATAATACCGGGGCCATCTGCCATTCATCGAGCAAACGGGGTGTTTCACCCTTCAAAAGAAGAGATGGCTTTGTGTCGGCTGCTTTCATATACGATAAGGTCTTATCCGGATCTTGCATATAAAGCTGACTTTTGGATATTTCGGTGGCTGTTCTTGTTTTACCGCACCATTTGGGGCCTTCGATCAGAACAGCTCCGCTGGATTCAAGACGATCAGCTAATATTTTATCAGCTATCCGGCTAAGATATTTTTCGCCCATAATACGACCTCCAAAGGTTTTGTTTACTGTTATTATATCACCGACTTCCGAAAATATCAATATTTTGCTTCCGATAATATTGATATTTTACTTCTTAAATTATTTATGATTTGCTTCCGATATTATGATTCGTCCGCACCGTTAAATTCGCCAAGCTTCTCATATCCTAAAAAACAGTCTGAAGATAGAGCGACATCAAAGTATTCGCTGCCCAAAGAAACATGCTGTGTCTTTGTGAAGTAAAAGCGATAACAGAATCCGATTTTCACCTTGAAGTGCTTCCCAAGCAGAAGTGAGGACTCATTGCCGTCCGTATCTATGATTTTGATTTTGCGGTATTTTCGCAAAGGCTTCGGAACCACAGCTGCGTATGTTATGATTGCTGACTGTTCAGATACTCTACAAGCTCGTGAACAGTTGTTGCAGGATTGCTGTCGCGGCTAAGGATAACCACATTATCTTTATAAAGCTGATTAAGGCGCTCCTTTGCCCGCTGAACTGCTTCCCATTGATAAGGCAAAAGCTCTGCAAAGACATCCAGACTTTTTTCGTACTTTTCTAAACGCCCCTTGCTCTGAAGCAAACGCAGCACTTCATCAGCGCCGTTCAGATGATTGTTTTGCTTTACAAAGTGGAGCAGATACCAATATTCAAAGCAGGGGTTGGAATAAGCAATTTTGTAGCCGTGCTTTCCTGCATAGGCAACAGCATTCATAAGCTGGGCGTTGGTATTATCATCACAGTCAAAAACACACCATAGCTGATCGCCGTCTTTAGGAAAATAATCAGATTGGGATAACAGGCTCTTTGCGTGCTTTACCAGATGCTCGGCAGCCTTATGTTTTGAAGAAATGGGAACAATATCGACAAGGCAGCTGCGGGAACGGAAGTGCTTAAAATACTTTGTTTCCGTCTCTTTACCTTCGCAGACAATATAAATAATCGGTCTGCGCTTGCGCCTTTTGACTTTGTTGGGATCATACTCTTTTCTCATTCCTGCCAAGAGCTGTCACCTCCGATAAACGGGATAGCACCAAAACGTCCCTGCAGATATCCCTTCCGAATGTTTTCTCCCTTTCTCGGTGAAAATGTTGCCAGAGAATACAGTTCGGTAGCGCAGGTCTTTTCGTTCTTTTCGGCAAACCAAATCTGATCTCTGCGGAAGAAGGTAAGGTCAAGCAGCATGGCATCGTGTGTGGTAAAAAATAGTTGAGCGCCGTTTGTGTTTACGGTGTTGTCCTGTACCATTTCAATCAGCCGCTTAGTAAGAAGAGGATGCATACTATCCTCAATTTCATCAACGATTAACAAGGAGCCGTTTTCAAGAGCATGAAGCCAGCCGCCGATGCGCGCAAAGAACCGCTGAGTACCGGAGGACTCCTGATCCATAAGAAGCTGGAAATAATCCATACTGCCATCCTCACCGATAACCCTGTGGGTGGTGGTAATCACGGGATTCTTGCCGGCAATAGCCTTAATGGTCACATCGGAAATACCAAGGTCTGCAATTAAAAGCTCTTTCAGAATACGAGCCTTCTTTTCATTGCTGCTTACAATTTGAGCAACCGTTTCGGAAGCTGAGGGAGACTGCTCCATTAAAAAAGTCAGCTTTTCAAAAAACCACTTGTAGGCGTTTTCTGTCTGCGGTAAATTCCAATCGTTAGAGGAAACAAGATACAGCTTATTTTCCGGTGTGCGGTTACTAAGCGTTATTTGCTCATTGACATTCTCGCGAAATTCATACTTATCCTCCTTGCGGGAGAAAATCAATGCTTCGCGACCGTTCGGCCAATGATACAGATATTCCGTGTGGATTCTGTCGGCATTAAAGGAATACCCATAGGCATAACGAACACCGTGATAGATAAATACAATTTCAAAGGATGTGGGAGTGCGTGTGCTGCCGAAAGGCTCCCAGGGAAGCTTTTGTCCCTTGGATATCTTAGCAGCTTCACCAACTACCATATCCTTCATTGTCATAAGTGCGTGAAGAACATTGCTCTTACCGGCAGCATTGGCGCCATACAGGGCAATAGCAGGAAGCAACGTCTTCTTTTCATCCGGATGCAGCAGATAGGATTCCAAAGATTTATCCTTAGATGCAGCAAAGCTAATCACCGCATTATCCTTAATGGAACGATGGTTTTCGATAGAAAATTGTATAAGCATAAACGGATACCTCCCTTGATATGTATAGTCTTTCCGCTTACCACTTATATTATAGCTGTTAAAATCGTTCATGTCAATATTTATACCTTAATATTGAAGAAAAAATGCAAAAATATAAAATAAAAGTTGTGTTGTCGGAAATAAAATGATTTACATTCATGCTGAACTTATCAAAGAAATTAAGCATGAATGTAAATAACAGCACTTATTCGGTTGTTTCAGCGTTAAATTCGCCAAGCTCCTCATATCCTAAAAAACAGTCTGAAGATAGAGCAGCATCAAAGTATTCGCTGCCCAAGGAAACATGCTGTGTCTTTGTGAAGTAAAAGCGATAACAGAATCCGATTTTCACCTTGGAGTGCTTCCCAAGCAGAAGTGAGGACTCATTGCCGTCCGTATCTATGATTTTGATTTTACGATATTTCCTGAGCGGTTTAGGCGTAATCGCTACGCAGGTG
>CASFLA010000009.1 GCA_949295415.1 uncultured Oscillospiraceae bacterium | reverse complement strand
TGCTAAAGGGCGCCGTGGTATGACAAATAAAGAAAACGCAAGACTGACTTCTCAAATTCGAGAACTTTGCGAAAAATATAAAGATTAGAAAAGAGGTAATCCAATGAGGATATGTGTATATGGAGCAGCATCCCCAACAATTGATAAGGAATATATTGATTTGGTTGAAAAAATGGGACAAGAAATGGCAAGCCGTGGACATTCACTTGTTTTTGGCGGCGGCGGTAACGGTCTGATGGGTGCCGCAGCAAGAGGTGTTAAATCCGGCGGAGGTTACATTTTAGGTGTTATTCCTAAATTCTTCGATGAAGAAAAAGTTGAGGTCATATGTGATTTTTGCGACGAACTTATACAGCCGGACACAATGCGTCAACGTAAGCAGATTATGGAAGACAATGCAGATGCTTTTATCGTTGTTCCCGGTGGTATCGGCACCTTTGAAGAGTTCTTGGAGATCCTAACGCTGAAACAATTATGCCGACATAATAAACCGATTGCTCTTTATAATATAATGGGATATTACGATGATATAAATTATGCAATGGAACAAGCTATGAAGAAAAACTTTATTCGTGATAATTGCAAAGAGCTATATTATGTAACGGATAAACTTGATGATTTGCTTCGTTATATTGAAACTCCGGTTAATAAAATAAGAACGGTCAAGGAATTAAAAGATGGTTAAAACGCCGAGCACTTTGTTATTAAACAATTACAACCTCCGGCTTGGCCGGAGGTTGTGACTAGTTGTCAGGTTTTACGCTATCGTAAACAAATTTATAGAAATCTTCGCTCATCAGCTGGAGAGATGAAGTATATCGCGATTTAGTCAGATTGATGCAATAAGTAAGGTAGGTTTCTTTTTGCGCATCGTTCATTCCGCTTGCGGCAGGGAGCCATTCGGCAGCTGCCTTCTGAGCGTTATACTTAACTTTATCGGTCACAAAGGTTTTGTTGTAAAGCATTGCAATATGCTCATTTTTTGAGAAGACATCGGTTCCCGGCAAAAGTCTCGAATCATATTCAAAACCAAAGAGATTTAAAACGGTGGGGAGAATATCGATATTACAGCAGGGAACATCAACTTCAACCGTTCCGATACCGCCTGCCCACATAATACAGGTTGATTTGAATTTATCAAAGTTCTGTTCAACCTTTTCTCCTACAAGCGCATTAAACGAGGAATCGTTAAGATAGTAGGGGTGGTGGTCGCCGGCAATAACTATCATAGTTTTGTCAAGCTTGCCTGCTTTTTGCAGCTCATCCATAAGATAGGTCATAGCTTTTTCAAGCTCATAGTTTGCGGCGAGATAATATACAGCCTTATCGGGTAAATCTCTATCGCCTAAAATTTCGCGAACAGTTTTAAGATTGCGAACTGCGATTGGGTTCGCATCAGAATAAGGGCCATGACCTGAGAAGGTCATATAATAAGCATGGAAACGCTCATTATTGATAAAATCGGGAATAGACTGTTCCATCATCTCAAAGTCAGAAGAAGGCCATGAGGTAGTAAAGTGCATACCATTTTCACCACCCAAGAATCTTGTAGTGGTATAGCCTAAGTTCGGATGAGTCTGGTTTCTCGAATAATAATATCCTGCAAAGTTATGGTAAGCATAAGCTTTAACTCCGGTGCTTTCAAACATATTGCCAAGGCCATAAGGGATATATTTATCTTTTGACTGAGGGAAGCTTCCGTTTGCCGCACCACAGTCAGCATCTCTCGAAACATCGGCCCAAAGGCCTGTCATAAGTGCAAATTCACCGTTTGTTGTTGTATTTTTAAACGAGTTGTAGAAATTATTAAGCTTGATGCCCTCGTGGCTCAATTTATAGAGAGTCGGGGTAACTGCAGGGTCGATAGCATATTTGCAGAAGCTTTCTGCGCAAATATAGATGAGGTTATAATCCTTGAGCTTGCCTGTGTATTCATTTTTGTTTGTAGGAGTAACAGAGGCAAAGTAATCGCAAAGCTGCTGCTTATCTTTGTCATCAGTTTTGCCCTTTAACGCCGCAAAATCGAGGCCGCTTAAAACATTGGGCGAGGAATCGATTTCAGGCTCGATGGGGGTTATAGGTGCGTTTGGAAGCAAAAGGTCGTCTTCCTTTTTCTCGGTTGTGCCAAAAAGTCTGTAGCTCAACTCAACTATTGAGTTGGTAAGAGCACCGATTTGGCTTGATGCGGTATCGGTATCAACAAATCTTGAGTAATAGGAGGCATAAGGGCTTCCGTCTTTAGTGCCAAAGGGAAGTAAAAGCACAACTGCCAAGAGCCATAGGATTACGGCTTTGAGTAAAGAGAAAAGGTGGAGCATGGGTCTGAATTTTTTGAAATAGCGCTTAGGAGCAAAATATGAGAATGCTGCAGAAGCCAGAACAGGAATCAGACAAATGATTATCCATAAAACGGATTCTTTTATGGTATCTCTTAATGCCCAACCAAAATGCTCCACTGCATCGGTTCCAAGACCAATCATAGAAACTGAGAAAAGCGAGCCGAATATTCTATAATAAATAAGCTGACTTATATAGTATGCAAAGGGCAGTAGCATAACTATAGGGGTTGTTATGCGGTTGAATTTCGGCTTCAACCAACCGGTCAGTGCAGATAATAGCATAGCCTCTGCGGGAATAAATAATAAGAAAAAGAAGGAAATATCTTCAAAGCCTGTATGGGTTTTGAGCAACAATTCCCAGAATAAAAGCGCTATTGCATACATAGCGGCATATTTTAAATTTGTAATCAGTTCTGCTTTAATATCGGCAGGAATGACCCAGTTCTTTTTAACGACCGGCCTTTTTTTTTCAGCCATATAATTCTCCTCAACTCAAAATAATGTTTGATTATATCACTTAATACAAAATAAATCAACAAATAACGACAAAACAATTTTTACAAAACACTTTTATAAGTAAATCTTAAAAAAGAGATGAATTTTCCCAAAAGTATGTTACAATTAAATGGAAAAAGCTTCTAAGTATGAGGAGGGGTTTAATGCTGGAAGTAAAAAATCTTACAAAAATTTATAAAACAAAAAACGGCGCAGATGTTCATGCGCTTGACGGCGTTTCGCTCCAATTCGCCGAAAAAGGAATGGTATTCCTGCTTGGTAAATCAGGAAGCGGTAAGTCCACACTTCTTAATGTCTGCGGCGGACTTGATTCGCCAACCGATGGCGAAATTATAGTAAAGGGCAGAAGCAGCAAAAATTTCTCGCAGAGCGATTTTGACAGTTACCGCAATACCTTTATCGGCTTTATTTTCCAAGAGTATAATATTCTTAACGAGTTTTCGGTTGAGGATAATATCGCTCTCGCTCTTGAGCTTCAGGGCAAGCCTAAGGATAAGGCTGCTATCTCAGCTTTGCTCGAGCAGGTTGATTTGCAGGGCTATGCCAAGAGAAAGCCCAATACATTATCAGGTGGTCAGAAGCAGCGAATTGCAATTGCAAGAGCTTTGGTTAAATCGCCCGAAATTATTATGGCTGATGAGCCTACCGGCGCGCTCGATTCCAACACAGGCAATCAGGTTTTCGAAACCCTAAAAAAACTGTCAGAGGATAAGCTCGTTTTGGTTGTTTCTCATGACCGCGAATTTGCCGAGCAATATGGAGACCGTATTATCGAGCTTAAGGATGGTAAGGTTATCTCCGATGTTTCAAAAGCCAAGGAGGAGCAGAAGAAGCTTTCCGATAATGTTAACGCTGTCGGTGATGTTCTTTGCATCAAAAAGGGAAGCCTTTTGACCGAGCTTGATTTTGATAAGATTAAAGCATTCCTTTTGGGTTCAAAAGAGGATGTTATTATTGCTAATAACGGCAAGGATGTTGAAAACTTTAAAAAGATCAGCCGCATTAGTGATGATGGCGCTAAAGAGGTTTTCCGCGAGACGGTTGAGTCTCAAAACAAAAAGCAATACACCCCGCAGGACAGTCGTTTTATCCGTTCCAAGCTTCCGTTAAGGCATGCTTTTAAAATTGGTGCTTCGGGTCTTAAGACCAAGCCTATCAGACTTTTATTCACGGTTATTCTTTGCACCGTTGCCTTTGCGCTTTTCGGTCTTTTTTCAACTTTAAGCTTCTATGATAGTGAATCCACCTTTAAGCAGACTCTTGCCGATACTGAAATTTCGATTATGCAGTTTGAAAAGCAATACAGTATTAAGTATATAAACTATTCTAAAGGCGAGAAGCAGGGCGAATATAATGGCGTAAACCAGACAAGGTTTACTGCCAAGGATATTGAAAAGCTTTCAGAGAAGGTTGGCACTGACGCTTTTGGCGCTCTCAATATCGGAACAAGCTTTAATGCAGTCAAAACAACTGATTATTGGACCGATAAAATTTCTGCAGTTGCGGTTTTGCCTGAAAATAGCAATCTTCGCGAAAATATAAATGGTAAATATCCTGCAACAAAGGATGAAATAGTTATATCCTCATATTCTGCCGAAATGATTAAAGAATGCAAAATTTATGATGAAAACGGCACTGCGCTTGAGCTTACCAATCCTGAGGATATCATAGGCAAAAAGCTTTCTCTTGCAGGTAATAAATATAAGGTTACAGGTATTATGAACAGCGGAGAAATTCCTGCCATTTATGAGCCGATCAAAGAGGAAGGCTCTAATAATATGCTGCTTGCAATGAAATATCAGAACTTCCTAGAGGATGGCTTACATCTTGTTGCATTTGTAACCTCTGACCGCTTCAATATGTTCTCAAAAGGCGATTATTCATATAAAGAGAGTCTTTATAACTACACTCGTCTTTTAGTTGCTGAAAATGAGAATGGTCAGTATAATTTCCCCGAATGGGGCAATGTTAATTACAACAAGGCTTCCGAAATCGATGAGGGCAGAATTGTGGCATTAGGCGATTCTAAGACCTTGTCTGATGGTCAGGTTCTTGTTTCTCATAAAGCCTTCGCCCAGTATGTTGCAAACCGTTACTACAGAATCATCGATGATATCAACACCAAAACCGAAAGAATGCAAGATGTTTCAAAATATTATGCTGTAACCGATTTGGCTAATCAGATAATGTTGGGCGGCGAATGGAAGGTTAATGAGGAAGATAAATCTAAGGAGCTCATTCCCTATACAACTGCGCAGCTTGAGGATAAGCTTACTAAGCTTATTTCTTTAATGAAAAAGGATAAGATTCCCATAAAATTAGGTTTTAAGCTGTTTGATGACTATAATCAGGTCGGTTTCGGTGAAATTTATGAATACACAATAGCCGGCGCTTACATAGATAGCAGTGAAGGCAATAACTATGCGGCGGTTACCGATTCAGATTTCAACAAAATGTGGAACATTCAGAAGGATAAGATCAAATACTATAGCGAAACTGTAACAAATTATGTTGAGGCGGATGATGCTATTTTCAACAGAGCCTATCTTCCTTATGAATACTCTGTGGAGAGCGCCGATCAGTATTGGGAATATTACAGCAATGATGACTTTGACGAGGATGACAGCAGAGTTAGGCTTACCGGTAGCATTATCAGCACACTCCAGATGATTGATAACACTGTTGAAGAATTATCTAAAGTGTTCCTCTATGTTGGCTTGGGATTTGCATTGTTTGCAATCTTACTCTTCTCCAATTTTATCTCGGTTTCAATCTCTCAGAAAAAAAGAGAAATCGGAATACTTCGCGCAGTTGGTGCAAGAAGTGCCGATGTTTTCAAGATATTCTTCTCAGAATCATTCGTTATCGCGGCAATATGCGTTGTTTTGTCTGCTGTGGCCTGCATCTTCGCTTGTTCGGCAATCAACACTTCTTTAGCAGAGGACCTCGGAGCTTCAATCTTAGTATTCGGCGTTCCCTCTACAGCAGCACTTATCGGCAGTGCATTGCTTACTGCAATTATTGCAACCTTCCTGCCCGTTAATAATGCTGCGAAAAAGAAACCGGTTGACTCTATCCGCGCATTATAAATCCTATAATATATTTTCAGCCCCAAAGCTCAGACTTTGGGGATGCTTTGTTGATTCTAATATATTTTAAATTATTGGAGCATTATTTTTATTGCTTATGCCGAAATTTTAAAAATCGACTTTTTCTGCTTGAAAAAGCAGTATGGTAGTGCTAAAATTAAGCTGATTTCGAATTTCGAAGGGAAGTGTTTTTATGCAAACTCTTTTGAGCTTATCGGTAGCACTTTTGGCGGGACTTATGCTATCTCGCTTGGCAAAGCTGGTTAAGCTTCCTGCGGTAACCGCTTATCTTGTTGCAGGTATATTGATTGGCCCTTATTTTCTTGGTGCCTTAGGCATTAAAGGATTAGGCTTTATAAGTATGGAAAATATAAAATCATTCTCGATTTTATCTGATGTTGCTTTAGGATTTATCGCTTTTTCAATCGGCAACGAGTTTCGTCTGGCTCAGCTAAAAAAAACCGGCAAGCAGGCAACCGTAATCGGTATTATCCAGGCAGTTGCAGCAACCTTGCTCGTTGATGCCGCCTTAATAGGTTTGCATTTTATTATACCCGATAAATTGCCGCTTACTTCAGCTATAGTATTAGGTGCAGTTGCTTCTGCAACCGCTCCTGCCGCAACCTTAATGGTTGTCAGACAATATAAATCAAAAGGTCCTCTTACCGATATCCTTTTGCCGATAGTAGCCTTAGATGATGCGGTTGGCCTGGTTTTATGTGCGGTTTCGTTCGGTGTTGCAAAAGCACTCCTTTCGGGTCATATTGATATACTTTCGGTTATAATTGAACTGATTTTAGAGGTTGCTTTATCATTAGCGCTCGGCTATATAATGGGTGTTTTGTTTACTTTTTTTGAAAGATTTTTCTATTCACGCTCAAAAAGACTTGCTATGTCGGTAACCTTTGTGATGCTCACCGTTGCGCTTTCAATGCTGCAGTTCAATGTTTTCGGTGTTCATATTGCTTTCTCCTCCTTGCTTACCTGTATGATGCTCGGAACAGTATTCTGCAATATGTGTGATTTTTCGGAAGAGCTTATGGATAGGGTAGATAGGTGGACTGCACCGTTATTCGTTTTGTTCTTTGTTATAAGCGGTGCGGAATTAGAACTTGCAACCTTTAAGGATATAGTAGTTGTTGGAATAGGCTTGGTTTACATTTTAACTCGCTCGCTCGGCAAATATTTTGGTGCTTGTTTGAGCGCAAAAGCAGTAGGTTGTGACAAAAATATTGTTAAATACTTAGGTATGACCTTGTTGCCGCAGGCCGGTGTTGCTCTCGGAATGGCAATTAAGGCAGAGGAGTTAGGCCCTGAGGGACTTATTGTTGCCAATATAACACTTTTCTCGGTGTTAGTTTATGAGCTTGTCGGTCCGTTCTTGACAAAGGTTGCGCTTTCTAAAGCCGGCGAAATCAAACCGGAGGGAAAGGTCAGCGCAAGAAATATTGCAAAATAAGAAAATACAAAAAAGCCTTAGGTTTTGATATGCACCCCAAAAGTTAGACACTTTTGGGGTGCATATCAGTTTCCTAGGGCTTTTCTTATTGCATATTTATTTTATATGTGATATATTTTCTTTAAAAGAGGGTGTCTTTATGATAAAGGAACATTCGAAGAACAATTTTAAAAAAAGGCCAAAATTCATCTAAAAAAATAAGCCTTAGCGAATTTATCAGCCTATTTACGGAAAGCCCCATTATATTCCGCTTTTGCTCCATGACCCTGAGCTTATTAAAGATTTATGGCTTAAAATAATAATTTAAAAGGAGAGAAATCATGAAAGCCAAAAAAGGACTGAAAATAACCGCTATAGTTTTAGCATCGCTTATTGTTATTTATACTATCATTGCACTTTTACCGAGGCCTCAGAATTATGCTTATGATAACTCAATGCGCAAGGACGGAGATATTCCGATACTGATTGCCCACGGCGGAGGAAACAAGGAGTTCCCTGATAACACTTTAGAAGCTTTTTATAATGCTTATAGCGTTGATAAACGCGTTATGATGGAAACCGATGTCAGCATCACTAAGGACGGCGTTGTTATCCTTTCACATGATACAACGCTCGACCGCAAGACCAATGTAACAGGTGCTATTGCCGATTGGAATTATTCCGACCTTATTTCAGAGAAGGTTGATTTTGGCTATACTAATCCTACTGACGATAACCAGCAGCTTTCGGGCGAGAGAGAGCATTTTAAGGATGAAAACGGGCAGGAAAAATATCCTACCGATGTTACATATCCCGAAGGAGTAACCGCTAGAGATGAGAAGGTATTTCTTGCAACAACCTTAGAGGAGCTTATAACCTCATTCCCTGAGAACAGAATAAATGTTGAAATAAAACAGTCGGGCGAGCTTGGCCTCAAAGCATTAGAAGAGGTTTTAAAACTTCTTAAAAAGCATAATGCGTTTGACAGAGTAGTGCTTGCAAGCTTCCATGAGGAATTATATGCCGAATATAAGAGATTGCAGAAATCGGGCGAGGTTCCCGAGACTTTCAAGTTCTCGCCTGCAACCGACGCTGCAACTTCATTCTTCATTCTTCAGATGCTTAACCTGGATGTTTTCTTTGCTGATAAGGTTTGTGTGTTCCAGCTTCCTACCGAGCAGATGGGCTTTAATTTGAGCACGGAGAGCTTTGTCAATAAGGCTCATAAGCATAACATTGCCGTTCACTATTGGACTATAAACGAGCAGGACGAAATGAGAAGATTGGTTGAAATTGGCGCAGACGGAATCATGACCGATTATCCGCACAAGCTGTTAGAGGTTTATAACGAATATAAATAAAAAATGCAGGGGAAAGGAGACACTTCGTAAAGAAGTTGTCTCCCGTTGCTTTTTTTATATAAAAATTGACACTTTCAGTTTGAAAGTGTCATAGTGGATTACGCACTTTCAAACTGTGCGTAACGAAGTTACATATTTAAAAATTAACCTATCTCAAAAATAAGAGTATTAAGTGATATTGTGAGACAGGTCTCACAGTGGTATTTTGCGTTATCACGCAAAGTGATATTGAAACTTACAGTTTCAGTGATATTATATTCGCCCCAAAAACTCGCGAAGCGAATATAACTTGGGGCTCAGCCCAAATATAACTGCGAAGCAATATCACTCGTTGCAAGGCGAATATAACTGTGGCACCTTCCTTA
>CASFLA010000008.1 GCA_949295415.1 uncultured Oscillospiraceae bacterium | reverse complement strand
TTGCGGAGTGATATAATCCCCTTAGAGTAGACACTTGAAAAAACAAAAAGTTTTCAAGACTACTTTAAGGGGATTGATTTTATGCCAAGAATAACGTGCAAGAACAAGAAATACAGTGTTGAGTTAAAAATGCAAGCAGTATAATCGTATCAAAACGTAAAAGGAAGTCTAAGAGAAATATGCAGAAAATATGGAATTTCAGACAAACACGTCCTTCAAGACCGGATAATGTGGTATAATGGTCATAGAGAGTATAAAGAGCGGAGTTCCGCAAAAGGAGAAGCTTTATATTGATGAGTTTGAAATGACCGAGCAAGAGTTTTCAAAAATTAACAAGAGCCCGTTTGGAACGGTTAAATCAACACATATCGAGGTCGAAACTGATGGCCTCAATCTTCAACATGTTGCGGTGTTAAACGCTTTTGCCGATGCCATTTTGCACGGCGGAAAAATGGTTGCCGGAGGATATGAGGGCATCAATGGATTAACGCTCTCAAACGCTATGCATTTATCTGCGTTTTTACATAAAGCAATAGAGCTTCCTTTTGATGAAGAATTATATTATAATGAGCTTATGAAAAGGGTCAGAAATTCAAAGGAAAAATCGACAGTAGAGGCTGTTTTTGCCTCAACCGATGATATTAACAGCGGGAAATAAGGAGTTTTATATGATGTTGCCAAAAAATCTACCCGATGCATTAAAATACAGCAAAAAAGAATTGCTCGATATTTTGATAGAAGAGGAGTATGGAAAAATACCCAAGGCGCCTCTTAGCATTTCGGCCGAAATATTATCAGAGGATAAGGCTTTTTGCTCGGGATTTGCGCCGCTTATTCGCTATAACTTGAAAACCGTTACCGAAAATGGCGAGTTTTCATTTCCTTTAAATTTTATTTGCCCTGATTCAAAGGAAGCGTTGCCTTGTTTCATTTTAATCAATTTTGAATCGTCGGTTCCCTCAAAATATTATCCGGCTGAGGAGATTGCAGATAATGGTTTTGCGGTAATTTCGATAAATTATAATGATATTTCAAGCGATGATGGAGATTTTTCCAACGGATTTGCCGGTGTCGTTTTTAAAAACGGCAGAAAGCCTGAGGATTGTGGTAAAATCGGTCTTTGGACCTGGGGTGTATTAAGAGCTTTTGAGTTTGCTTGTTCCTTGCCGCAAATTGACCATGAGAAAATTTGCGTTGTCGGTCATTCAAGACTTGGCAAAACAGCGCTTTTGGCAGGCGCGTTAGAGGAACGCTTCTTTGCCGCAATGTCAAACTGCTCGGGTTGTTGTGGCTCGGCGCTTTTCAGGGATAAAAAAGGTGAAAAAATTGATTTTATAACCGGCAGATTTCCGTATTGGTTTAAAGATTCGTTTAAGAACTGTGCCGAAAAAGATGACCGGCTGCCGTTTGACCAACATTTTCTTGTTGCCGCTAACATTCCGCATTATGTTTATGTTGCAAGTGGAGCAGGGGATGTTTGGGCAGACCCGAACGCTGAACTTTTGGGTTGCGTTGCGGCGAGTGAGTATTATAAAAAGCATACGGGCAAAGGTTTTATATATGATGAGTCGGAGGTTTCTGATAATTGCAGCTTCACTAAGGGAAATATTTGCTACCACAGAAGACCGGGCAAACATTATTTGAGCCGTAAAGATTGGCATAATTATATGAATTTCATAAAATCTAAAATTTGATTTATAAACCGCAGGATTATTTAAACAACCTGCGGTTTTTTGTTGCGATATAAGGTTTTGTGTGCTAAAATAAGTCTTGATAATAAAAAAAGGAGTGAAATTATGGAATTTTTATACCTTTTAGAAAATATCAGAAATGTTGTTTTGGATAAAATTATGCTTGGTATAACCTTCTTGGGTGAAGAAATACCCTTTATGGTTATCGGTATGCTTTTATTATGGTGCGTTGATAAGTATGAAGGCTATTATATGCTCTCGGTAGGTTTTGTTGGAACACAAATCAACCAGCTTTTAAAGGTGATTTTCAGAATTCCTCGTCCCTGGGTTAAGGACCCCGACTTCAAGCCTGTCGGAGCCGCTATAGAGGAGGCAACGGGGTATTCCTTCCCCTCTGGCCATACTCAGAGCGCAACAGGCAACTTTGGAACAATAGCTTTATGGAGCAGAAAAAATTGGTTAAGAATTGTAATGATTATTTTAACTGTTTTAGTTGCTTTTTCGAGAATGTATCTCGGCGTTCATACTCCTTTGGATGTTGGTGTGTCATTGCTTATTGCGGTGGTGCTCGTTTTCGGTTTTTATCCTATTGTTAAAAAGGGCAGAGAAAACCCTAAATTGATGTATTGCCTTTTTGCCGGTATGATACTGTTCTCCTTGGGCGCAGTTTTATTTATGGAGCTTTATAAATTCCCTGAAGCTGCTATCGGAGAGGAGATTTTGCAC
This sequence comes from uncultured Oscillospiraceae bacterium, assembly GCA_949295415.1. Classification (GTDB taxonomy): domain Bacteria; phylum Bacillota; class Clostridia; order Oscillospirales; family Acutalibacteraceae; genus UMGS172. The sequence continues at coordinate 21,630 of CASFLA010000008.1, read as the reverse complement.
GGCCTTAAAACAACCTACAAAATGCTCGGTGCATCGGTTGGATTTTTTGTTGCATATCATCTTGACAGAGTTTATATAAAATATGATACAAAAGCAGTATGGTGGGCTCAAGGGTTGAAGGTCGTTTTAGGTCTTGCGCTCTCGCTGGGTGTAAAAGAGCTTTGTTATCTTGTTTTCGGAGTTATACCCGGTGAAACCATTAACCGTGGACTTTCATATTTCGTTATGGTTATTTTCGCAGGCGCAGTTTGGCCGCTTACTTTTAAATGGTTCGCAAAATGGGGTGATAAAAAATGAAATCAGTAGGCAATGTTTTTATTTTGGGCGATAGCTATTCAACCTTTAAGGGTTATATACCTGAGGGCTATGCCACATATTATGGAGATCAAGAGCGCGAAGGAATAGATGTTTACTCGGTCGATGAAACCTGGTGGATGCAGGTTATAAATAGAGCAAGCGGCAATCTTGTTATGAATTGCTCGTGGTCGGGAACAACTATTGGAAACCATGGCTGGAACAACGAGGATTATAAGGATATCTCCTTTATCGGTAGAGTTTCTAAGCTTATAGCTGAGGGCTATTTCGAGAAAAAACGAGTAGATACATTTTTCCTTTTCGGCGGAACTAATGATTGCTGGTGCGGTGCGCCGCTTGGCGAAAAGAAAACTGCCGAGTGGAGCAATCAAGACTTATATTTTGCGATTCCCGCCATATATTATCTTGCTCATCTTTTAAAGCAGGAGCTCAAAGGAATAAGGGTTATCGGCATAATAAATACAAGATTAAAACAGCCCATAAAAGAGGCACTGATAGACGCATTTTCTTTGAACGAAATTGAGTATGTTGAATTAGAGGATATCGAAAAGGCAGGCGGCCATCCCAATAAAAAGGGTATGGAGCAGATAGCCGAGCAGGTTTTGGCTATTATTTAGGAGGACATGGGTTTGAAGGTTTTCCAGCCAAAGCTTTTTTCTTCATTGAAAAATATGGAGAAGGGGCAGATAATTAAAGATATTGTTGCAGGAGTTATAGTTGCAATAATCGCGCTACCGCTTTCAATAGCACTTGCAATCGCATCGGGTGTATCTCCCGAGAAGGGACTTTATACCACTATCGTTGCGAGCTTTGTTATTTCGTTTTTTGGCGGAAGTAAAGTCAACATTTCGGAACCAACCGCCGCTTTTGCAACTATAATTGCAGGAATAGTTGCCGATTTTAAGGTTGAGGGTCTGGTTATTGCAACCATAATGGCAGGTATTATCCTGATAATTTTAGGTTTGGTGCGCGGCGGAAATCTTATAAAATATATTCCGCATACAATAGCAACCGGCTTTACCTCGGGTATTGCGGTAACGATAGTTATCGGTCAGTTAAAGGACTTTTTTGGTTTAACCTTTGCTCCGGGAACCCATGCTATATAAACAACCGAAAAGTTAGTTGCGGTCGTAAAATCCTTTGCAACATTTAACTGGCAGGCGTTAATAGTAGGCTTGGTTGGAATGCTGATTCTTATCTTCTTCCCTAAAATAACCAAGAAAATACCGCCTTCTTTAATAGCGGTAGTCGTTGGAATATTTATGGTAAAACTGCTTGATATGAAGGTCAACACAATAGGAGACCTCTATACTATTTCAAGGTCGTTGCCCAAGCCGTCGTTACCCGCTGTTTCATTTGAAACTGTAGTGGCACTTATTCCATCAGCGTTTACAATTGCTATTTTAGCGGGAATTGAATCGCTTTTATCTTGCGTTGTTTCGGATACCATGATTGATGATAAGCATAATTCCAACACCGAGCTTATCGCAGGAGGCTTGGGAAACATCTGTTCAGCTTTGTTTGGCGGTATCCCTGCAACAGGCGCGATTGCCAGAACTGCGGCAAATGTTAAAAACGGCGGAAAAACACCAATCGCAGGTATCACCCATGCGATAGTGCTTTTATTAACGCTTGTTCTGCTGATGCCCCATGCGGCACTTATCCCGATGCCGATTATTGCGGCAATACTGTTTATGGTCGCTTATAATATGTGTGAGTGGCGTAAATTTGTTGAGATTTGCAAAACTGCGCCCAAAACCGATGTCGTGATATTGGTTCTGACCTTTGTGCTGACTGTTGTGTTTGATTTAGTGGTCGCAATCGCGGTCGGAATGGCGCTATATCTTGTTAATTTGTTTATAAAAAAGAAAATCAAAAAGTAATAAAAAGCCGATGTTTTACATCGGCTTTTATTTTTAAAAAAACTATTGCAATTCCGGTATTTTGTGTATATAATATAGAAAAGTGTTCCATTTGGAACAGTTTTTGGGAGGTGAGGAGTTGAACTGTTTTTTGTTTGAAGGCTTGAATGAGCAAGAAAAGCAAGAGGCGCTAAAGTCTTTTGCGGGGCCTGTTAGCTTCAAAAAAGGTGATGAGCTTTATAAAGTAGGGGAGCTCGGCGTTCTCGAAAAGGGAAGCGGCAGAGTTTTAAGATGCGGCGCTATGGGTGAAAAAGTAACTATGCGCTCGCTATCGGCAGCAGATGTTTTCGGGGCGGCTTCTATGTTCGGTCAATGGGAAGAGGGAATGAGCAGTGTTATTGCAATGAGTGATTCGGTTGTTTACTATCTTTCCGAAGCGGCTTTAAAGGAGCTAATCGAGAAAATTCCCAAAGTTGCGATTAACTATATAGAGTTTTTGGCAGGGCGCATCAGGTTCTTGAATTTAAAGGTTGATACATTTTCTGCAAAGGGTGCTGAGAAAAAGCTGCTTGAGCATTTTATTTCGCTCGCCGATGAAAAGGGCGAAGTAAAGCTATCGGTCTCGATGACTGAATTATCGCGCCGCCTGAAAATCGGAAGAACAAGTCTTTACAGAGCTTTCTCAACCTTAACCGAACAAAAAATTATCCAAAAGGATAAAAATATAATAAAAATACTATAAGAAGAAGGAATCATTATGAAAAAATTATTATCGTTAAGCATGGCGGTTTTGCTTGTCGTGGCTTTAGTGCTAACTTCAGGTTGCGCTAAAAAAGAAGAACAATATAAAGCCGCTGATATTTCAGTTGCTTGCATGACAGGTCCTACCGGCGTTGGTATGGCTAAGCTTATGGCTGATAGCGATGCAAAACTGACCGCCAATAATTATACCTTTACCGTTGCGGGCGATGCAACCGGCATCAACGAGAAGTTTGTTAAAGGTGAAATCAATATCGCCTCTGTTCCGACCAATGTTGCCGCAACCCTTTATAACAAGACAAACGGCAAGGTCAGAATCCTCGCAGTCAATACTTATGGCGTGCTTTCTATTCTTGCAAAGGATAGCGGTATTGACTCGATTGATGACTTAAAGGGTAAGACCGTTTACTCAACAGGTAAGGGTCAGAACCCCGAATTTATCTTGAAATACATTTTAGAGAAAAATGGCATCAACCCCGAAACCGACCTTACTATCAACTATGTTTCCAGCACCGATTTGGTTGCAAAGCTTGTTTCAGGCGAGGCAGATATTGCTTTAGCTCCCGAGCCTGCCGCAACCACTGTTTTGGTTAAAAACAAGGAGCTTAACCGAGTGCTCAGCATCAATGATGAATGGTCCAAGGTTTCGGATACAACCTTGATGATGGGTTGCGTTATTGCGCTTGATTCTTATATTGCCGAGAATGAAGCCGCAGTTGAAAAGTTCTTAGAGGAATATAAGGCTTCTTTAGAGTTTGCAAAGACCGATGTTGATAATGCCGCAAAGCATTGCGCAACCTATAAAATAACTGCGTCTGAGGATATTGCTAAAAAAGCAATTCCTACCTGCAATCTCTGCTATGTTACGGGCAAGGAAATGAAAACCAATGTTAACGGCTACTTGAACGTCCTGTTCACCGCCGATAAAAAAGCAGTTGGAGGTGCTATGCCTGCCGATGATTTCTACTATAAAGCAAAATAATTTCAAAACAATTATTATAAAAATATTAAAAGGTGTGGCAGTGGTGCTGTTCTGGCTCTTTGTTTGGGAAATGGCATCATATTTAATGGCCAGAGATAACGAGCTGATGAGGCTTATATTGCCATCGCCTGCCGCAGTGTTTAAAAAATGGGGAGAAATTGCTTTTACTGCTGATTTTCTCTATTCGGTAGCAAAAACGCTCAAAAATGTTCTTTCGGGATTTATTGCAGGCGCAGTAATTGGTAGTGCACTCGGCGCAATTACTCATTATTTCCGAATTTTTGATGGGGTTTTATCCCCGGTAATCAAGCTGATCAGAGCTGTCCCCGTTGTTGCAATAATAATATTGCTCTATCTCTTTTTCAAAAATGATGAATTGCCGATGATTATCGTCAGCCTTATGGTTATGCCTATTATGTGGCAAACGGTTTATGATGGGCTCGGCAATTTTAATCGGGAGCTTGCCGAAATGGCGGCAGTTTATAAGCTTCCTGCGGCTAAAACCTTTTTCAGTATAAAGCTTTTATCTCTTATCTCCGAGCTCTTAACCGGCGCGGTAAACTCATTGGGTCTTGCCTGGAAATCGGGTGTTGCGGCAGAGGTAATCTGCCTGCCTGATAATTCACTCGGCACAATTCTTTGGCAAAGCAAAGGAAACGTTGATTATGATGAGGTTTATGCCGTAACCTTAACCGTTATTATTTTTAGCCTGATTTTTGAGATATTGTTAAAATATCTGCTAAAAAAAGTGGTGGAAAGGACCAAGTATGCTTGAACTTAAAAATGTATCCTTTTCATACGATAAAGAGCCCGTCTTAAAAGATTTCAGCTTGCTCGTAAAGGCAGGCGAAGCGGTTTGTATGCAGGGGCCCTCAGGCTGCGGAAAATCAACCGTGCTGAAAATATTGGCAGGGCTTATTAAAGCCGATGCGGGAACGGTTATTGTGCCTAGTAAGGTTTCGGTGGTGTTTCAGGAGGATAGACTTCTTCCCTGGTTTAACCTTGAGAAAAACCTTAGATTGACAGTGGGCGATGAAAAGAGTGAGCTGATTGAAAAGCTGCTCAAAGAGGTAGGCTTAGGCGATAAGCTTCATAGCAAAATCGATGATTTGAGCGGCGGAATGAAAAGGCGCGCGGCAATTTGCCGAGCAGTAGCTTTTGAGGGCGACGCCTTACTTCTCGATGAGCCCTTTAACGGCATTGATAAAGAAAATAAAGTAATTGTTGCCAATATTATAAAACGCGAGTTTTTAGATAAAGGTAAGCCCGTTATTATGTCATCGCATATAACCGATGATGCCAAGCTTTTGGGTGCCAGAATATATAAATTCGAATAAAAAAAGGACCTACGGTTTAAGCCGTAGGTCTTTTTGATTTTACTCGGTTCTCAATGCTACAACAGGGTCCTTTTTCGCGGCGCTTCTTGAGGGAATAATTCCTGAAATAAGCGTCAAAATAACGCTAATTACAACAAGTATAACAGCGGCGCCAATGGGTAGAACCGCATTAAGAGTATCAATGCCGGTCAAAGTATGGATAATGTAATTGATTGGCAGGCAGAGCAGGTAGGTGACTACAACACCCAAAAGTCCCGAAGTAAAGCCGACTATCATAGTTTCGGCGTTAAACATACTCGAAACATTTTTCTTTGAGGCGCCAATAGCACGCAAGATTCCTATTTCCTTGGTTCTTTCCTGAACCGAGATAAGAGTTATAACCGCAATCATTATAGATGAAACAACCAGAGATATCGCAACAAAGGCAATAAGAATATAGGTTATCGCGTTGATTATTGTGGTTATTGAGGACATCATAATCCCCAGGTAATCGGTGTATTTAATTCGCTTTAACTCATCAACGCCCTTATTGTATTTATCAATAGCGGCGGTAATAACATCCTTGTTCTCAAAGGAGGAGGCATAGATGTTAATCGTTGCGGGCGATTCAAGGTTGAGATGACCCATTGCAATGAGGTTATCCTCATAAGTGCTTTGGCTGAATACCATTATTACATCATAATAGGTTGCACATTGCTCTTCTGTATATGAGGGAATTGCCATATCAAGCATTGCGGCGAGCTGCTCTATAGGAACGGTTGCAAACTGCTGTTTGGCGTTCTCGGCATATTGGGCAGATATTTGCTCGGTAAGCATTTGTTTTATCAGCTCGTTAAATTCTTCGTTGCTCATTTCGGCAAGATATTTGGCAATTTCTTCTTTAGAAATATTTACCTGAGAGCCCAAACTTTCTGCAAGGGATTTTTCAAACTGCTCTCTTGTCATATTTTCCATAGCGCTTGACAGCTGCTGCTCTAAGAATTCCTTTGGAGGAATTGAATTTATAGAAATAAACGCTTCCGCTTTGGCTTTTGTATCAAGTTCGGCAAGATATTCCTTTAAGGCTTCCTGCTTTTGCTTTTTTGAAAGCTCGCCGGTGGTTGACTTGAAAGGCAGACCGGTTACAACATCCTTTTGAGGAGATTCAAGCTGAGCCTTTATAACCGCGGAGCCCTCGGCCTTTTTAATAAGATGCTCGGTTAAGGAGCTGAGATAGCAGATACTGCCGCTAAGCATATTTGTATCAGCATCCTCATCGGGACGGATAATACCCGTAACCTTTAAGGTAAGAGCGTTATCGTAAAGGAAGCGAAGACCTGCTTCGGTTTCGCGAAGGTCAATATAAAGACCTGTTGTTTCATCGTAGCGGTAGCAATCGGCGTTAAGAATGGTTTTATATTCCGATTTGCAGATTTCTTCGAAGCTCCATTTGTTTTCGGTTTTTTCAGGCATCTCGCCTTTGCCGATAGAGGCTTTTGAAAGTGCATCAATCTCCTCTTTAGAAAGAAGACCCAAGGAATAAAGAACTATATCGTCCAGCTCGTTGTTCTCATCAACAACCAAAACAACCTCGTCATAGCTGTTGGGCCAAGAACCGTAGATAACATTATATTGGTCGTATAAAAGGTCATTGATCGGGGCGCCGTTTTCGCCCGGTAAGAGTTCCTGCCAGAGTTTTTGGCTCATCGGACTCATTTGTAACATACTTCCCATAGGAGTTGAGGAGGAGAGACCCATCATGGTTGACATATCAATGCCAACATACTCAACCATAAGCTCGAGCAGGATTTTTTCAAGGTCAGAACGAAGGATTTCTCCGTCAACATTCTCAGTGTATATGAGCATATCAAGGTCATAGGAATACTGTATTCCGTTGACTGCTTTGTAAAGGTCGGATTCGGTATCCTTAAGCTCATTTTTTAAGTATTCGTTAAAGGATTTTAAATCGTTTCTGCTTTCCTCAACCGAGTTCATTGCCTTTATAATATCATAAAGGGCGCCCTTTTGATAAACGGCATCCTTATCGTGCTCTATGTTTTCCGAGGAAATGTTTAAAAACGCCTCCAATAACGAAGACATATCAACGGTTGATGCTTCTAAGGTTAAGGGATAGGAGGAAAGGGTACTTTCCTGAACATCGTTGATATATGTTGTCATACCCTGCGAAACGGCAAGGATAAGTGCTATACCGATAATTCCGATTGACCCTGCAAACGAGGTCAAGACAGTTCTGCCTTTTTTAGAGAAAAGGTTTTTAAGGCTGAGCATAAAAGAGGTGCCAAACTTCATTGACGGCTTCTTTTCTTTGTGCTTTTTCTTTTTAGGCTCATCTATAAAGCTTTTGGTGGTAAGCTCTTCTTCAGTTAAAGGCCTAGAGTCATGGGTTATAACGCCGTCAAGCATATTGATGATTCTTGAGGAATATTTTTCGGCAAGCTCGGGGTTATGCGTAACCATAATAACAAGTCTGTCTTCTGAGACCTTTTTAAGTGTTTCCATAACTTGAATACTTGTTTCGGTATCAAGCGCGCCGGTCGGCTCATCGGCAAGAATAATATCGGGGTTGTTAACTAACGCGCGTGCAATAGCAACGCGCTGCATCTGTCCGCCGTACATTTGACTCGGCTTTTTATGAAGCTGGTCAGCAAGACCGACATCTTCAAGAGCCTTTTTTGCTCGTTGCCTGCGCTCCTGCTTTGAAACGCCCGAAAGGGTCAGCGCCAACTCAACATTCGAGAGCACCGACTGATGAGGAATGAGGTTATAGCTCTGGAAAACAAAGCCGATAGAATGGTTGCGATAAGCATCCCAATCACGATCGGTATATTCTTTGGTTGAGCGGCCTTTGATAATAAGGTCTCCCTCAGTATAGCGGTCAAGACCGCCTATTATGTTAAGGAGGGTTGTCTTTCCGCAGCCTGATTGGCCTAAAATTGAAACAAACTCCGATTTGCGAAACTCGATACTGACGCCTTTAAGGGCGCGGACCGTTTCGCTTCCGCTAACATAGTTTTTAACGATGTTGTTGAGCCTTAACATTTGTAAGCCTCCGTTCATTTTCAATAACGCATTTATATACTAGCATAATTATATGAATAATGTGTTAAATATTGGAAAAATTATTTTGCCAGTTTTGATAGCTGCGGCAGGGAAATATTGTTTTCTAAATTGTTGCAGATAAAAAGAAAGTCCGAAGCAGAATTTCTTTTTAGCATTTCTTCGCCTAAAACGCTGCAGAAAAACCCAAAGTTCTGAGCGTTCAGCTTTTCGTTTGCCTGTGTGCCCGTTAAAAGCAGCTCGCCGTCTTGTTCATTATTATAAACTATTTTTTGGAATCTGTCGGTAGTTTTTATAAAGGTTTCGGCATTGAATTTAACAAAAGTCGGTTCTGTGGCGGATGCCCCCATAACTGCAGAACAGAACGGGTATAATCCTTCGCTTTTATAAATCTCTAAAAAATTTTTATTGCCATAAATTTCTGACAACTCTATGTTCTTAAAGCCGCATTTTGAATTATTGAGATCGAAGGTTACAATAGAGGCAAAAAGCTGCTCACCCTCACTATAAATGCAGAGCACCGAGGCAGGCTTAAAAACAGCGCTTTCGGTATTGGAGGCAGTAGCGTTGCTCTTTGCAGAAAGATATGAATTCACACCTTTTATAGCAACCGAGGTAAGAATAACTGCCGAAAAAATAATTGCGGCTAATGAGAATGCGCCGATAAAGGCTATAGGTTTTTTCATATATATCACCGATATAAGTTTTATCGGTAAAATATCAGTTTAAACAAAAACCCGACCCTTTAATTAAAAAGGTCGGGTGTTTGTTTAGAATTTTACTGTAATTGTTTCAAAGCTATTGGCCTTAACTAAAACAGAAATCTCATTACCTGAGCATTCTGCTTTTTTATCGGTTTCTGCTTCAAGCGGCGAGCAGTAAACTGCTTCCTTTGCATTCTTAAAGCAGATAAGCTTTGCATCTGCATCCTTGTCGGTCGGGTTGTAAAGACGAACGATAATATCTTTACCTGTCTTTTCATCAGCCTTAACAGAGGAAACAGAAACATTGCCTTCTGCCTTAATAAAGCTGCAGGTCATAGGCATTGAGCCTTCTCTTGGGTTCTGGCAAACCGAAAGCATAGGATTGTTTAAATCATAGGCGGCATCAACAAGAGCTTTAGCCGATTTGGATTCAAACGGAACAAGAGCCAAAGTAAACTCAACCTTGCCATAATCAGGGTCAGGGTCAGGTGTAAATGCGGAACGAATAAGGTCAACCGAAACAGAGTTATTATAACCTCTGAAGCCGTATTTGCAATCGGAGAAAAGCATCATACCGCTACCATTCTCGTCTTCCTTGTCAACTCCGTAGATAAAGGAGTTACCAACTTGGTCAAGGTCAAGCTCATCTCTCTCAATAACGCCGAACGGAACATTATAAATATATTTATCAACGGGGAATTCAAGCGGGAACAAGAAGTTAAGCTGCGGAACTCCACTTTCTTGGGTTCCTTTTTCATACCAATCGCAAGTGCAGGTGTATTTCAATGCGGGCGAATCCTTATCAAGCGATATTTTATAGCTGATGTGGCTGTTAGAAAAATCGCCTTCAACCAAAATGGTTTTGCGCATCATAAAGTTTTCAATATATCTAACGGTAAGGTTCTTTGTTAAAGGCTCGATATCCATATATCTGCCAACGCGCCAAGCAGTCATACCGCGAATGGCGGCCTCGTTTATAAGTCTGAATGCGCCTGCACCCTTAACCGATGAGTTACAGAATTCTTTTTTCTGTCTCTTATCATAGAATGAAACAATTTCTGCAGTAACTGTGTCTAATTCAACGCGAACAAGGTCATTTTCAAGAACGAAGTTATCGGTTGGATCCTCTCTGTAGGAGATATAGCCAAGCTCGGGCAAGCGTGAAACGGTCATATCGCTCTTGGTTAAGTTAATACAGGTGTAGCCCATTGCGGGAACCTTGATTTTAACAAGAGCCTTTGCAAAGTAATGACCCCAATAACTGTTAAAACCACCGTCAACAATGGCAAAGGGAACGCCGTTGCCGTTTTCATCGGTCATTTTCCAACCCTCGGTAACAGCCCAGTCCCAGATGAAGAGCTCAGCAGTTTCATCGCGGTCGTGGTCAGCAGGGTTAAAGAAGGTGTAAATTCGGTTTTTACCGGATGCAGAGCAACCGGAATAGTTGCCATACATTGTGCCGATTTTGCCGCTACCTGCGCTGCAGGCGGTATCATCTAAATAATCGTCTTCTTTTATAAACTTGCTTGTATCAATGCGGTCGGCAATGTTGCGAAGTGCATAGCTACGCTCGGTATTAGCGTAGCTCATAGCCTTCTGGAAATCGCCCATGGCAAATTCTCTCGACTCTTTGACATTAGAGCCCGGAAGAATATCGTGGAATTGATTGAAAAGTATTTTTTTCCATGCCTTTTCATATTTTTCGGTGGGATACTCGTTGCCGTAGAGCATATCTATGGCTGAGAATTTTTCGCCGCTATCAAAAACACGCTCTGCGGTGCGGTTTGCATACTTAATACGGGTCTGAGTGGTATAACAGCCTGCAGAGAAGGGATTTTTCTCGCCCGATTCATCGACAATCTTGGTTTCATTAGCCTCAACAGCTTCAAAAAAGGTTCTGAAGGTTGAAGGAATAATGGTGGGATAAATCGGCCAAGTCTGCATATCGAGTAAGCGGTTAACATCGCGTCTTGTCGGGCCGCCGCCGTGGTCACCCGTTCCATAAATATAGAGCAGGTTTTTCTGACCGCTGCAGTCATAAGCCAACAATGCGCGTTCCATCATAACGGCTTCAACGCGGTTCGAATACCAACGGGTATCCTTATAAGTAAGAATTTTCTCGCCCGAGGGAGCCTGCCATCTGACGAAATATGGGCAGGTTTTATCGCCGCGGTTGTGATACATATATTTCATGCCGCATTTGGTAAGAATCTGCGGCATATTTTGGTTATGGCCGAAGGTATCGGGTTCAAAGCTAACACAGATATCATCGGGATTCATATCTAAAAGGTTAGAAACATACTTCTTGGTATAAAGAAACTGGCGCACTAATGATTCGCCGTTAGGCATATTCTTGTCATTCTCAGACCAGCAACCGCCTGTAACTTCCCATCTGCCGTCTTTAACAAGTGCCTTAATGTCTTGGAGAAGCTTTTTGCTGCCATATTTTTCGATTATCTCGTAAACGGCGCCCTGGCTCTGAGCGAAGGTCATAAAGGGATATTCCTTCATAAGCTCAACGGTAGTTCCGAGGTTTGAAAGAACGATATTTACGGTTTCATCATAGCCCCACTGCCAGTTCATATCAATATGAGCATGGCCGATGCAATGAACAATAAACTCCTTGCAAAGCGGAGCGATAGGAGCCAGGAGTCTTTCAATCTCGGCAACATTTTCTTTGGAAACATATCCGTTTCTGTCAAACTCATCGCGGGCAAGCTGTGCGGCCTTAATAACAAGCTCGTCATATTCGTTTCCAAGTCTTTCGGTAACATCTCTTGCAAAGGCGATTTCTGCAAAAGCTCTGCCCTGCCAATAAGGAAGGCTTTTCTTGGTAAAGCCTCCGTCAACAGCGTTGTTATCTGTAAGCTGAATCGGCTTTAATAAAGCATCAACTTTCTGGTTCATATTATGACCTCCGTTTATAGTAGAGCGAACAATCCGCTCTGCACTAGCCAAAATTGGCAGTTTCAAGGGTATTATAGCAATTGAAAAAATAAAGTCAACAGGTTTGAAGAAAACAGCAAAAAATATTATTTATAGCAAAATAGTTCGGTTAGCATTGCCTCATTAAGCGAATATAAAACTCAACAGTGCGCTTTAAGGTTTCTATTCTTATATGCTCGTTATTGCCGTGAATAGTTGCTCTTTCCTCTTTGGTTAAATCCATTGCAGAGAAGCGGAAAACCTTATCGGAAATTCTGCCGTAATGGCGGGAATCAGAGCATTGAACCATAAGATAGGGCGAAACAATTGCGCCGCGCCAGGTATTAGCTATAGCAGAGCAAACCTTTTCCCAACCCAAGCAATCGGTCACAGAAATGCGGCTGGGATTATTGCCAATCAGCATATTTACCTGAACCGAATCATCGTTTACCGTCTTTTTAAGATACTCTAAAGCTGAATCGGTAGTATCAAGCGGATTAAGACGCATATTTGAAACAAGGCTTGCCTTGGGCGGAATAACATTGGGTGCCGCGCTTCCGTTCATCTGTGTAAAAGCAACGGTGGTGCGCATCAAAGCATTAAGGTCTCCGCCCGAGGATTTGCATATCATATCAAGAACGGGGTAGAACAGCCAAAGGTTTGCAAAAATCATCTTAAAAACAAAGGTTGAATGTCTGCCCAAGGTATCAAACATCTTGGCAACGGGTGCCGAAAGATGCGATTTAAAAGGATTTTTAACAACCTTAACACAAGCCTTTGCAAGTGTATCAACGGGGGTCTTGGGCTTGGGTGCAGAAGCATGGCCGCCGCTTGAAAGGCAGGTATATTCAACATTCATAAGGCCTTTTTCGGCAATGCCAACTAAAGCACAAGCGCCCTTAACACCGGGGAATACATCCTCGACAACTGCACCGCCCTCGTCAACAACGAAGGAAGGGGTAATGCCGTTCTGCTCAAAATAGTCAACAATATTTATGGCGCCCTTGCCGTTGACCTCCTCGCCGCCCGAGAAAGCAAAATAAACCGTGTTTTCGGGCGTAAAGCCCTCGGAAATAAGCTTTTCAGCTGCAGACAGAATGCCGCAGAAGGTAACCTTAGTATCAAGCGTGCCGCGTCCGAAAACGGCACCGTCCTTAATAACGGGCTCAAACGGGTCGGTTTCCCATCCGTTAGCATCTGCGGGAACAACATCATAGTGTGCCATCATAACCGCAGGGTCATTATCGGTTTTGCCGGTCCATTTAAAAAGCAAAGCGCGGTCGGGCAGCTCCAATAAAGAGCAAGTTCTAAAAACGCTTGGATATAAGCTGGGTAAAAGAGCGATAAGCTTTTTAAACTCCTCATCGTCCTCTAATGATTTATCCTCATAGGAGACAGTCTTACAACGAACAAGCTCACAAAGGTCACTTACAGCCTTTTCGCCGTCAAACTCCTCGGCGGGTTGGTCAGCTGCAATAGCAGCCTTCGGCTTAAACATAAGAGTTCTTATTATAACAACAAGAAATAATATCGCAATAATTCCAACAGGGATAAGCCACCACATAATTAAAGAACACCTTTCTTATAAAGAATTCTCGCAACTAAAACGGTAAATACAACGCCAACAGGAACCATTATTCCAACAGTTCCTGCGTTAAGTGCGGGAACAAAGATAAAGAGAACGAGCATAAGAATAATGGGGGCAATTGAAAGCTTTAGATTTTTAGAAATAAATACAACTGCAAGACCGCCGAAAAGTGCGGGTAAAATCATATCAAAAGCAGGCTTTAAAACGGGACTTTCAAGAACGGGAGTAAGCGGCACAATTCCGATAACGCCTAAGATTATAATAAGTGTTGTAACAATGCTTGAAACCGAGATAGCGATGGTTGAAATAACCTCGCCCTCCTCGCTTTGTGCCGAAACCTCTGCGCGATTCATAGCATCAATAGCGCAAGGGAGCTTTAAATTGGAAATATTACCCGTTACAAACGAGAGATATGTTCCGCCTGCGCCGAGCATGGGAACATAAGTAAAAATTTCAACAAGTCCAACTGCCCAATACATAGGCGCGGTTGCAAGAAGGCCCTTTAACAAAACGGGCATATTAGGAGATGCATCAAAAATAAGCGAAACTAAAACGGGGAACGAAAAAAGCAAAATCGTAATAATTATACCCCAAACTCTACCGTCGCGGTGGACAGATTCAAGGTAGCTTAACTGTTTTTTCTCTTTCATTTTAAATGCACCTCCTTAACCTAACCAGTTGGTTATCGGAATAGCCAATGCCATTCCGCCGATAAGACTCATTGGCAGAGCGTAATCGGTCAGCCAACGGGCCTTTAACTTTCCTGCCAATAGACCGCAAGCCGCCATTATAAGAGCCGAAACTGCCATTACTAAAACCGGAACAAGACCAAAGGTTTCGCCTTTGAATACGCTGCTAACATCGCAGAAAACATATCCTAAAAAGGCAGAAATCATACCGAGGAACATAGCATTATTAAAAATCTCGCCCCATTTTTTATCCTTAACCGAAACATTCATCATACCGCCTTGGATTTTCTTTGTAACAAAGGGAACGAGGATAAGACCTGCGGCAATACCAACAGTCATAACCCAAAGAACCGTAACATAAATGGAGCGGTCGGTAATAACATCGCCTGCCGAAATGTTAGCGGCATTAAGCGTGTTACCTGCGGCAACGGTTTCATAAGTAATAGAACCGATAACCGAAAGCCTTAACCAAGGCAAAGCAACGCCGAGGCTTTTGGATAAAGCCACAACGCCCACTAAAATTGCAATAGCGGGAGCAATAGTGAAAACTGCGGCGGAGGAAATGGTTTTTTTAACAACCTTTTCTCCTATGCCGAGCTGCTTGGCTCTTCTGAGGGCGCGCACAAGAAAATAAACCGATTGCGCTAAAACTGCAAGAATCAAGGCTCCGACAATGACAAATAAAATCGGATGATTAACATTAAATTGCATAAAAGCATCTCCTTTTGGCGAACGCCATATTTTTACAAAATAATGATAACATATTAAAACCGCCTTTTCAACAAAAAATCCCTAAACCTTAAGTCTTAGGGATTTAATATTATTTATATATAAATATACCGCGTCCCCGGCCAATAGGCAGGCCGTTTTTAATGCGCTCAATAAATGCTCGTTGTTTCGCCGACCGCACCCAGCGGTTAGCGGCAAAACAGCCGTGCTCCCGACTTCGCAGTTCCGCAATGCTGTCGCGCATTTCGGACTGCTTCGACGAAAAAAGTCCGCCCCTTAGACCCGAAACGAATTAAAAAGCACACCAAAACGGGTGTGCTCTTTAATTGGTGCGAGTGTTCTTAACGGATTCGAGAAAACAAATCTAAAACAACCGACATTCACACATATTTCTTTGAGGTATCCCTGTGTAGTACAAGTAGTATATCTAAAAGCTTTTAAGCACTTATCTTCGGATAGATGCTTTTTTCTTTGTATTTTTGTTTTCTATATTTATAGAGAAAAAATCAGCCCCAGGGTTTTAACCTCAGGACTGACTTTCTAAAATTTGTGTTCTATGATCCAAGCTAATATTTCATCATAGTCTTTGCTGCCATCTGCAACTGAGAGACCGAGAGAAATAAGCTCGGGTTGTGTGTAGCGGAGTTTCACATTGTTGAGCTGTAAAGTCATTAGCATTGTAAAAACGCCTATGCGCTTATTGCCGTCAACAAAAGCGTGATTGTTTGTGAGAGCAAACATAAATCTTGCGGCTTTTTCTTCAACCGTTGGATATGCTTCGCTACCTTCAAAGCCGGACATAGCACTGTAAACCGCAGATTCCAAAAGACTTTGGTCACGAAGTCCGTGACTGCCGCCGGTACGATCAATAAGCTTATCGTGGAGTTCAATTGTTTCTTCTACAGTTAAAAGTATCATTTAGCTAACTCCAGTAATGCTTCCATATTTTCGTCAATAAGTTTATCGGCGGCACCATCAATTTTGGCTTTGCGCATTTGAAGAGCGGCGGCAATGTTGTTGTATTCATCAAAATCAACAACTACATATCTCGGCTTGTTGTTCCTTAAAATAACAGCCAAACCGCTTTCATCAACAGTGCGGACAACCTTTGAAAAATTTTGATTTGCTTCGGTCATAGCAACTAAATTATCGGTATTAACCATCATTTTTATCACCTCTGGTATTATTATACCCGAAATATAGGATAAATGCAACCTATTTTTTGAAAATTAATCTTTTCTTGAAACTTCCCCAAAAGTTTAATTATATTTTGTTATCGAATCAAAGATGAATTCAGACATAAAAAATCGCCCAAACCCGCATTATTAAAGGGTTTGGACGATGGTGCGAGTGTTCATAACCAACCTGATTTTAATAATATTAAACGAACAAACTACTCTTTTCCGTCGTCCAAAAAACAAGATATATCATAATACACTCCACAAATGTTTCCATTTTCTTGTGCTTTCAAGTTAACTTCGCATATAAAGTTATAATTGTTTTTTAATTCTAAAAATTGTAATTGGTTTGAGACTCGATCAACATATAAATCTTTTAAGGATTCATCTTTAGTGTTAAGTGCGGCGATTCTAAATTCGTTTTGATATTTATACTTTTTTCTTTTGTGAAAACAGCACTCCAACGAATATTCTTTTGAGTGTATGTCAAATTGAGGAATGTAATCATAGTCATCGTATGACACCTTCTTTGACATAAAAGAAAGTCTTTTCTTTTTTAACTCATCTTTTATTTTGTGAATAAACTCATCATCAAATATCATAATGGCGCAGTTTTCTACCCCACCTTTGTCTTTGCATAACTCTTCAATCAAATGTATCGGTATTTTATGAATGAATTTCGTTTCGCTTTTTTTATCAAAACACTTTAATCCTAGAGCATAAAAACAAAAAGCACATTGATTTGCATTTATTCTTATATTATTCCCGCTTTTATAACCATGTATTTCCTCATATTCTGAATCTGGAGCACGTATGTATAATTGAATTTTTTGAGTTAAACTTGCCTCATAAGAATCTCCAACCTCTTGATGTCCGTCTTCTTCCATTTTTCTATAGTCTTTTAATAATCCAAAATAAACCTGCCCATCTTGTTGAAAATTATTTATAAACTTCTTTTCAATTATTTTAAAGAAGATAATAAAATCATTATTTTCTTTTATATTTTCTACTTTGAACATATCCCATCATCCTTTGGATTTACGTTCTTTGTAACATTTAGGGCAACCACTTCCCTTATGTCTATTTGCTATTATAGCCTGCCATTCATGTCCTTTGCTGCATTTCCACCATACTTTTTGTCCACTACCAAGAGTTAATGTTTTAGGGTCAAAATCTAATTCAGTATTCTTTTCCCAGTTCCATTCTGCCATCAGTTGAGCATTATCTCTCACGTATTTTTTCTCTTTCTTTTCTGCCACAATGCTCACACCTTACTACGAAAAAAATATTTTTATCTTTATTATATCATTATGAGGTTGGTTTTTCAATCTTCAAAAGAGTTTTGCTATTTAACTCCCACTGACATCTTTGCACGGAATGAAAGTGTCATAATGGGTTACGCACTTTGATAAAAGTATGTAATAAAAAAGAGTAGGTCAAAACCTACTCGATACATAAAGGATAACTCATTTTACGGAAAAAAAGAAAATCGAGCGTCCATTTCTAACATTCAAGTTGGTTATGAACACTCGATATGGCTGGGGTGGCAGGATTCGAACCGAATAGCAAAAGGTTGACAAATGGCTTTGTTATGCGGTTTTTTGTCTTTTTGTGTGAAGTGGCGTGTGCAGTAGAATTTGAAATTTTAATCGTAGAGGTTTGCGAAATGTTCAAAGGCTTTTTGGTTGTATTCAGATTGTTTTGATTTTAATGTGTGATTATAAACATTATTCATCGTATAATTAGTTCTCCATCCTCCGCGAGCCATTATATATTTATCAGGTATATTCATAGCGTGAAGAATTGACACGTTATAGTGGCGCAGGTCGTGGAATCTAAAGGGTTCAATATCATTTCTTACAAGAACTCTCTTAAACCTTCTTGTTATATGCTCCGGGCTGATATTTGTTATTTTGCCTTCAATCTTTTTTAACTTTTCTATCACAAAGTCAGGATATTCGATTTTGCGATAGCTTGAAGATGTTTTTGGGGTTTTTACAACGGTTTTACCATTGCCGTCGCGAACAACAGCTTTTGTTACGGAAATAACATTGCCCTTAATATCATCAGAGGTTAGTGCGCAAATTTCTCCGCGTCGCATTGGACCGAACGCGGCCAACAAGACAGGAATTTCCAAATCGGTTCCTTTTACTGCGGCCATAAGTTTTTTAACATCGTCATCATCTGGGATGTGTAATTCTGTCGGCTTTTTTTGCGGTAAAGAAGTATTAAGGGCAAACGAGGGCCTAAACATTTTAAGAACCGCAGATAAGAGGCCATGAACATTGCGGACTGTTTTAGGGTGACACAGTGCGGCGCATTGATTGATAGAGCGCTGTATCATCTCACAGGTTAGTTGCGTAACTTTTACATCCATTATATCCTGCAGATGCTCTTTTGCAGTATTTTTATAAACGCGGACGGTGCCGGGGGATAAGATATTTTTTTTCGATTCAATATATCTTGAATAAGCTTTCCTTAATGTGAGTTCGTCAAGGTTATTATAATCGTCAATTTCTGACTGCCATTCGAGAGCCTGGAGCTCAGCGCGGCGTTTATCAGAGTCCGTAAAGCTTTTGCGGACAAGGTTGCCGTTTACCGACTTGCTTACCTGCACGCGCCAATTACCGCTTGGGAGTTTTTTGGCTTTGGGCATAAAAACACACTCCGTTCTTGATTTTTTCTGAACAGAGTGATACAATACGATTGAAAGTTGGTAGCTTTCGAATTGACCGGCTCTGTCCGGGAATGCTCCCTTATCCTGTTGTCGCAGGGTAGGGGAGTTTTTTTGGTTATTTACACAGGGTAGTCCATTGCATAAATGTTCTGCCGTTTTCGACCATCAAAGTGCCTTTGTAACGGTTTTTCTCGTCTTTGACGACATCAGGAACTTCCCCGTCGAATGATATCTCAAGGCGAGCATTTGTATCATCGGTTTTGTCAACTATATATTTCTTTGTTCCTTCAAATACAAGATATCCATCAACGAGGAGTGTTGTATAGTGGAGGTCGGCGATATTGTCTTTATTTATAAGTTCAGAAACACTGTTGAATATGATAGTTTTTTCTGAAGGCTTATATACTTCGCCACTTGAGGTTGTTGTCAGTTCGCTGTTTTCTTGCGCCCAATCCTTTGCATATGAGATTTTGTTAATATGCTTGAAAAGCTTTGCCATAAGTATATATACAATAACTAAAACTGCAATTTCCAATATCCATATAAAAACGGAATTGCCATAAGTAATAAACAGTTGAGGTGCTATAAAATAGATTACTGCCAAATCTGCAATAATTGCCGTTAAACCAGCTACAATTCTTTGCCACAAAAATATCATGATAATCTCTCCTAAATATATATTTATTTAAACTTCTTATAAACACATGCAATTATATAACGTTTGATTTTTTAGGGTGGGTTGCAACGCGAACAGGGGGAATAACCGTGTTGAACAGCCTTTTTCAAAGTAATTGATTTTTTGCTTTCAAAAAGATATCCACAACTTCTTCGATGATATTTAGTCCCGCTTTTTGTGACATATACTATCGTATCGCCATATGCAGAGCTTTCTGAAGCCTGGGACGAGTTATTGGAGTTTACTTCAGAATTATCGTCATTCTGAGAATCGCAACTTTTTGGAACAATAATAAGGAGAAGAATAGTTATGATAACCACAATAGCAGTCATTACTTTTAATCTATTTTCGATTTTTTTATCTTCATCCGCCTTGTAATCCGGCGAATCGCCACCATCGTCAGAGTATTCATAATCAAAATGGACTTTTGATTTTTGGGAAGCGTTGTTTTGATTTTCATAATACTCAGCTTCATATTTTTGCCGCTTTATAGGGTTGGAAAGCATTTCGAATGCCCAATTTAATTCCTGCATCTTTTGAGTTGCGATTTCTTTATCTCCTTGATATGTATCAGGGTGATAAATTTTAACAAAATTTCTGTATGAGCGTTTAACTTCCTCTGGGGAGGATTCAGGGGTTACATTAAGTATTTCAAATGGATTTCTCATAATTATTTAGGTTAAAATTCTGCCGTGTATCTTTCTTAATTATCCGGCGTGGTTTTTAATGAAAGTAAAAACGATATTATGTAACCGACGTTCACTGCCCAAATAAATTTTTGCAGGAACAAAAATGCTAACCAATACGCACCACCCAGAATAACGAGCCATAGTATTATGGTTACAAAGGCAGATGCTATAGGAAATCTATTGAAGTATTTTATTGTCCCGACAATTTGACAAAAACCAAATAACCCCAGTAATAACGAAACAAATAAAATTACTACAAATAAAAGCGCTTTCATTCTACCACCCAATATCCTTTCTATCATTTGAAACGGTTAATTAAATACTGTTATAATAATCCAAAGCCTTTTGCATAAAGTCTTCGGTTACATTAAAATACTCGGCCAACTCATAGCAGCGTTCTCTGCCGCCTTTTACGGCCTTTACAAGCTCGTCCTTTGGGATGAGCTTTTTTATTGCCCATTTATCAGCGCGGCGCTCATGTTTTGCTCGGATATCCAATTTTGAATACCTATTATAAAACGAGCCGGTCAAACAATGGCCGAGTTCATGAGCAAGGCACATAGCCTCATCAATATTCGTTTCGAGCATAAACGGGTTTATACCGATATAATAGCCGTTACACTCGGATACAAGCGACAGGCTTTTGGCTGCCGATGTATCAATGCTCATAACGTCTATATTGTTATTTTCTGCTAATTGATACAGGTCAAGGAGTGTTGTTGCCATTTTCTCTTTTTCTTCTTTCTTTCTCGGCAACTATCTGAGCAAACCGCTTCACGTCCTCAAAGGCTTCATCGGATATAGTCTCAGCATCGCCGCCAAATAACGCAAATTTAATAAGTTCATCGGGAGATGACACGCTACTATCGGTTGGATATTTATTATCGGTTTCGCCACGAAGGTATTCGACAGATACACCCAAATAGTTAGCAATAGCGTGAATGTATTTTTTATATGAGGTATTTCTCCCAGCTTTCCAATTTCCAAAAATATTATGAGTTAGTCCTAAAAAATCCGTCAAATCCATCTGCCGTTTATTTTGATTTTTTAATTCTTGTATGATTCGCTCCAACGTAATATCCATTTGTGTTAAGCACTCCTCGTCAAATGGCACAATTATGCCACGATGATTTTGTGCAAACATCCAAAACTTAACAAAAGTGCCGTTTTTATATTGACAATGGCACAAATGTGCAGTAAAATACACTTGTCCCTTAGGAGAGGGCAGACAAGCATATAGATGTGTTGCACATAAGAAGCAAACCTGTTTTGATGCGTTTGACGAGGCAAAGGAGTGTATTACTCCACTCCAAAGCCACGGATGCGATTCCCACCAAGATTTATCAAGCGCTTGACCGTTATGACGCGCGGTCGGCAGAGGTAGTAATCCCTCTTTGTCATAAATCTTACCGATCGTAGTTCACATCAGACCCGTCAATTGGTATTAGTTTGGAAAGGCATTC
>CASFLA010000007.1 GCA_949295415.1 uncultured Oscillospiraceae bacterium | reverse complement strand
GGACTTATAAACAACAAAATTACCTATAATGTTATTCGCGATATCAGAAAAGCGGCTTTTTTAAAGATTTCCAAGGTTCCGCTATCTATTATTGACACCCACAAAACAGGTGATATCTTAAGCCGCGTTATAAACGATGTTGATACCTTTGCAGATGGATTACTTATGGGCTTTAAGCAGTTGTTCTCAGGTGTTTTAACCATAGTCGTAACTCTTATTTTAATGCTTACAATCAACTGGAAAATATCGCTTATTGTTATTTTAGCGACCCCTGTTTCCCTGCTTGTTGCAAGATTTATTGCTAACAGCACCCACGATATGTTCATGCTTCAGTCAAAAACAAAGGGCGAACAAACCGGATTTATTGATGAGATAATTGAAAATCAGAAAACCATTAAAGCTTTTGCGGCTGAGGAAGAAACTATTGATACTTTTAATGAAATTAACGAACGCTTGAAAAAATATTCTCTGAAAGCAATTTTCTTCTCCTCAATGGTCAACCCGTCAACGCGAGTTATTAACGCGGTCATTTATGCCTCTGTTTGCCTGTTTGGCGCAATCTCAGTTATTAACAACCCCTCATTTACTGTTGGTGCTTTAACTGCTCTGCTTAGTTATTCGAGCCAATATGCAAACCCCTTTAACGAGATTTCAGGGGTTATCAGTGAACTTCAGAACTCCTATGTTTGCGCAAAAAGAACCTTTGAGTTTATTGATATGCCTGAAGAAATATCTAATGATAATATGCAAACTCTTCCCACTTCTAAGGGCGCGGTTTCGTTTGAAAATGTTGATTTTTCGTATTCGACTGATAAACCGCTTATCCAAAATCTTAATTTAGAGGTTCACCCCGGTCAACGTGTTGCTATTGTTGGTCCGACAGGCTCAGGAAAAACAACCCTTATTAACCTGCTTATGCGTTTTTATGATGTTACAAGCGGAACTATTAAGGTTGACGGTGTTGATATAACCACGGTTACAAGAGAATCATTAAGAGAAAATTACGGTATGGTTCTGCAGGAAACCTGGCTTAAAAAAGGAACAATCAGAGATAATATTACCTTTGGCTGCCCCAACGCCACCGAAGAAGAAATCATAGCCGCCGCAAAGGCTACCCATGCTCATAGCTTTATAAAACGTTTATCCGATAAGTATGATACGGTTATTGACGAGGGCGGCGGAAATCTTTCTGAGGGACAAAAGCAGTTACTCTGTATAACGAGAGTTATGTTATCTCCCCCTCCTATTCTCATTCTTGATGAAGCAACCTCCTCAATCGATGTTATGACCGAGATGTATGTCAACACTTCATTTAAAAAGCTGATGAAAGGCAGAACTTCCTTTGTTGTTGCTCATCGACTTTCAACAATCAGGGAGTCTGATATAATTCTCGTTTTAAAAGACGGAAACATTATAGAAAAAGGTAATCACTCAGAACTGCTCAATAAAAAAGGCTTCTATTATGACCTTTATAACAGTCAATTTGCAAATTAAGAATTAAAATGGACGAAATAATCAAAAATATATTAACATTTTTCATGACAGGCACTATCGTCAATACTATAGGTGTTATAATTGGAGGTTTTATCGGCATTTTGCTCGGTAAGGCTATCCCCGAGAAGCTTTCATCGTTGCTTATGAAAACACTCGGTCTTTGCACATTACTGATCGGTCTTACCGGCAGTATTAAGGATATTATTTTTGATAATGACCCTATCGTTTATTCGCAGAATATTATACTTATAATTCTTTCAATGGTTATAGGAACAATTATCGGTGAGCTAATCGATCTTGACAAGCTGCTAAACAGCCTTGGCGATAAATTACAACAAAAATTCAAATCAAAAAGTGGTAATTCAACCGTTGCAGAGGGCTTTGTTACCGCAAGTCTTTTATTCTGCGTCGGCGCTATGGCCATCGTTGGTTCAATGCAAAGCGGACTTATGGGTGATAATTCAATCATTTTTGCAAAAACTGTGCTCGATTTTATTGCGGCTATCGTTTTTGCATCGTCATTGGGCATCGGCGTTGTTCTATCTTCCGGCTTTGTTTTTGTATATCAGGGCGCCATAACTTTGATTGCTTATTTTGCGGGCAATTTCCTCTCAAATTATATGATTTCCCAAATGACTTTTGTCGGAAATCTTATAATCATTGCTTTAGCGCTCAATATGCTTAAAATAACAAAAATTAAGGTAATGAACTTTGTCCCTGCAATATTTATTCCAATAATACTTTGTATTTTTATGTAAAACGAGGTGCAGATTATGAGCAAGAGCTATAGTGTTGATTTTAAGGAAAATTTCCAATTCGGCGGTTTTAAAGAGGTTACTTTCTGCGGCGCAGAGCCAAAATTCATCTATAACGATGAGCCTTGTCTTGTTTTAGATAAAGGAACCTTCCGCGTTCGTTTTAAAATGGATGAAAACGAGCGTAAAAACACTTTTGACGGAACTGAGTATTCTTTATCGGTTACATATTTTGACGGTCCTAAGGGTTTTTTAAGGCTGTGCTATAGTTCGGTTTTTCTGCCGGATGCAATCTTAGGAACAATTTACACTAAAGGCACAAATGAATGGAAAACCAAAAAGTTTAATATTAAAGATGCTTGTTTTTCTAATGACTGCAGTTATGATTTTGAAATTATGACATGCGAAACCGATTTAGACTATTCATTCAAATCCGAATCCCCTATTGCCATAAAGAACGTTACATTAACTAAAGTTAAAAAGAATCCTATATTTGTATCAGCCTCAATTAAAGAAACAGGTAACACTTTTCCATGGTATAAAACCAGTAAAATCATAAATATCACCTATTCTCTTTTTAAAAAGCTTCCTTTAAATGCAATTGCAGAATACAAGGTTGTTGACTATTGCGGCAATACAGTTTTTGCTCAGAATGAAGAAATTATTTTTGATAATTGCTCCGAAATTCAAACCAAATTAAACGTTGGAAAAATCAAATTCTGCGATACTTATAAGCTTTTTGTTACCATTAAGTGTAAAAACTTTAAAAGTGAATATAAGCTTTTGGATTTCGCAGTTATTAAGACCGATAAAAACGGTTTATTAAACCGTGAAGTTATGATAAACGCTCATCTTCAGTGGTATGGTAGCAAAAGAGTTACTAAAGAAGCCATTGATATGTTCCGTAAGGCAAATATCGGCGGAGCAAGGCTTGAGCTTGGTTGGGATATAATGGAATCAGAACCGGGAAATTTTGACTGGTCAAACACCGCTGAAAAAGATTATTATGATGAGCTCAAAAACAATAATATGGATGTTTTGGTACTCCTTTGCAGAATGCCCGAGCATTTTGAAACCGTTCGCAGATATACCATTCCTGAAACAGATAAACAAATAGAAGGCTTTAAAAAATATATAGAATACACTCTAAAAGAAATCGGCGATTACGCAAGACTTTACGAAATGTGGAACGAGCCTAATATGACATCCTTCAACTATAGACGCGCACCCGGCGATGTTTATATGAATATGACTAAGATTGCGGCCGATTTAATTCATGAAGCCAATCCCGATAATAAAATCTGCGCCTTTGGTATGACATATTTGGGTCTTAAAAAAGCCGATGCAAGCAAAAAACTGCCTAAAGAATATTTTTCCGAATGCCTTGACAGCGGATTGTGCGACTGTGTTGACGCTATTGCAATTCACCCCTATGGCGGTATTGATTCGCTTGAAAAAAGGGTTATGGAAAATATAGTTGGTCATTATCGCGATGAATTCAAAGAAAAATACGGTAAAACCTTGCCTATGTGGAATACTGAGCTTGGTTATAGCGCATCTCAGCTTGATAGCGAGGATAGAAAAGGCATCTATAACAGCCGTAGTTGCATTTACCTTAAATCGCGCGACCTTGCAGCATTCAACAGTTTTTATAACTTTGAGAAAAAAGGAACTATTGAATATGACCGCGAATTCCAATTTGGAATGGTATCCGGCGTTAAGCATGTTAAGGCGCACAATGGTAAGCTCTTTATTCCAACAAGGTCGTTTTTGATTCTTGCAGGTCATAACTACTGTATGGCTGAGGCTGATAACGACGGCTTTTTTGATGCAGACGACGGCAATGTTAGACTAACTCGCTTTATAAGCGGCAAATTCAATAAAAAATTGCTCGCTTGCAATACCGTTACTGCCGATAAAGAAGTTACATTATCATTAACTTCTAAAACGCTTACCTTATTCGATGCCTTCGGCAACGAAACAAAATTGAAATCTAAAAACGGTATTTATAAGCTAAAGCTTAGCGAGTATCCCATCTATTTAGTTGGCGATATTTGCGATGTTAATGTTTTAGAAATAAAATAACAAAAACCGCTCAGAAAGGGAGACACTTCGTAAAGAAGTTGTCTCCCTTTGCTTTTTTATATAAAAATTGACACTTTCTACAGATAAGTGCTATACCGGGTTATTACGCACTTTCAAAGCAAGGCAAATATAACTGTGGCACCTTCCTTACGGAGGGTGCCACAAGAGCGGTTTTTTATTTTATAAAGCAGCTTTTAATTCTTCAACCTTATCGGTCAACTCCCATTTAACTCCTAATTCCTCACGGCCAAGATGACCTAAAGCAGAAAGCTTGGAATAAATAGGCTTTCTCATATCAAATTTATCAATAATAGCGGCAGGACGAAGGTCAAAAACCTTATTTATTGCGGCGGTTAATTTTTCATCGGAAACACTACCTGTAGAGAATGTATCAACCATAACTGAAACAGGCTTCGCAACGCCGATAGCATAAGCCAACTGAACCTCGCACTTTTTGGCAAGACCGGCTGCAACGATATTCTTTGCAACATATCTTGCGGCATATGCGGCAGAACGGTCAACCTTAGTGGGGTCTTTGCCACTGAAAGCACCGCCGCCATGGCGAGAGTATCCGCCGTATGTATCAACGATAATTTTTCTGCCTGTAAGACCTGTATCACCCTGAGGTCCGCCAATGACAAAACGGCCGGTTGGGTTAATGAAAACCTTTGTGTTTTCATCGAAAAGTTCAGCAGGAATTATAGGTTTAATAACCTTTTCTAAAATGTCTTTTCTTAATGTTTCGAGTGAAACCGAGTCTTTATGCTGGCTAGATACAACTACTGCTTCAACTCTTATAGGCTTATTATCCTCATATTCAACCGTTACCTGAGTTTTACCGTCGGGGCAAAGATAATCTAAGGTTTTATCCTCTCTGACCTCAGTAAGCTTTTTGGTCAACTTATGAGCAAGCGAAATTGGAAGCGGCATCAATTCAGGGGTTTCATCACAAGCAAAGCCGAACATCATACCCTGGTCTCCTGCGCCGTTGAGGTTATAGGCGTCCTCTTCTCCGCCCTTAAGTTCTAATGATTTATCAACACCAAGGGCTATATCTGCCGACTGCTTGTCTAAAGCAGAAATAACTGCACAGGTACTTCCGTCAAACCCTACTGACGCATCATTATATCCGATATCACAAACAGTTTTACGAACAATCTCGGTAATATCAATCTGAGCCGAAGTTGTAATCTCGCCCATAACATTTACCATACCGGTTGTGCAAAAGGTTTCACAAGCAACTCGAGCATCGGGGTCCTGAGCAATAATAGCATCGAGAATAGCATCTGAAACGCTATCACAAACCTTATCGGGATGACCCTTTGTTACTGATTCTGATGTAAACAAATGTTTAGCCATATTCTTCACCTTTCCAAAATAAAAACCCGCTTCGAAAGCGGGTTTAATATAAAACCTCATCTTTCGGTAAAAACCGTCTGGATTTAGCACCTTGAAAAACAGGTTGCCGGGCTTCATAGGGCCAGTCCCTCCGCCACTCTTGATAAGGGAGTAGTTAATTGTGCTTATGTATTATAATCTTACGATAGAAATTTGTCAAGACATATTTCCTTTAATTAAAGGGGAAAGTTTTTTATAGCAAGCAAAGCAGATTAGCGCATCAATTATTCCTTTAAGGAAATTAAAGGGTAAATTAAAAATAACAAGAGCTTCAAATATTGAATCAACGCTCGGCAAAAGCGCTTTATACATTCCAAGAATTGCAGGCAAAGGCAAACCGAAAAACTTCGAGTAAAACGGATACATAATATAATAATTTATCGGAATGCTTACAACAGCCATAACCAAAGCGCCAATAAGGGTTGCTATAATTGCGCCTTTGAAGGTCTTTTTCTTCTTATATATAAGACCTGCGGTAAACACAAAAAACGAACCAAGGACAAAATTAGAAGCCTCTCCGACGCAAGCAGTTGTTGTGTTAAATAAATGAAGTAAATTTTTTAAAAAACACACCCCAACACCATAAACAGGGCCTAAAGCAAAAGATGTTATAATTGCAGGTAATTCAGAAAAATCAAATTTTATAAATGACGGAATTACCATTGGCAACGGGAACTCCAACAGCATTAAAACATAACCTAAAGCGCTCATAATTGCCATTACAATAAGTGCGCGCAAATTAAATTTCTTAATAGCTTTCATACAAATAAACCTCCAAAAATAAAAAATCCGCCCAAAATATATGGGGCGTAAAAAAACGACACTTTTTTCTTCTCTCATCCGGACTATACCGTCGGCTTTGGAATTTCACCAAATCAACCAAAAGGTTCGCGGGCTTTGCAAAACTGCATTTACCGCCGGTGAGGAATTACACCTCGCCCTGAAGAATATTCAAATTACAATATAATTATAGCATTCAAATATAGAATGTCAATAAATCAGATAAAAAATCTATACAAAAAATAAATCTGTGCGGCAAAAATTATAGGAATTAAAAATACAAATTCATTTTTTTGAGTTTTATGATTTAAAATTCCCATTGAAAAATATACTGCCGCCGCACCGCCAAAAGCAGCAATCAAAAATAAGGTTGCTTCGCTGATTCTGCGCCTATTTAAAACGGCGTTTCGCTTATCAACTGCCATCAGAATAAATGCTATTAAGGAAATAAGAACAAAATAACAAATATGAAATAAATACAACTCTTTCATTTCCACTCATTACCACTTAAAATAGGTTGCAATTAAATTGATATTGTAATATAATTATATATAAATTTGATATTTATGTAAAGGGGGAAAACAAAAAATGAGCAAAAAACGAATTTTGATTATTGCCGCTATTGCGCTATCAATAATATATGCTATTTCTTTTTTGTTCTTTTTATTACTCCCTGATAAAGATATTTTTTCTAATGGCAGTTCTGTCAGTAATTTAAGTGGTTTTTCATCTAATTCGGGCAGTAGCGATTATTCATCATACATAGATAGTCTTATTTCCGACTTATCATCTATGACTTCTGTTGAAATAACATCATCAAACCAAACTTCAACAGAGGCTTTATCAAGCACATCCTCTGCACCATCTATAACAGATTCAAGACCATCATCATCGGTTAACTCGTCAAAACCGACCACGAGTTCATCAACAAGTTCAACAGCTGCCCCACCGTCCGCTAATAACTCATCATTTATGAGAGCAATCTGGATTGCATATTATGACCTTAATATGAGCGGTGCCGGCAAAGCAGCTTTCCAGTCAAAAATTGATACCATGTTTGATAATGCGGTTAATATGAATATGACCGATGTCATTTGCCATGTTCGCGCTTTTTCAGATGCTTTTTACTACTCGGATATTTTCCCTCATACTAAATATTTAAGCGGAACAGAGGGTAAAGACCCCGGCTATGATGCATTGGAATATATGATTACTGCCGCTAAAAAAAGAGGCTTGAAAATTCATGCTTGGCTGAACCCTTACCGAGCAACCTTTACTACCGACCTGTCACAGTTAGCCGACAATCATCCGGCCAAGAAATGGCTTACTGATAACGATACAAAGAACGACCGTTATGTTTTAAGCGCGGGTGGAAAATACTTATACTATAACCCGGCAATTCCTGAGGTTCAAAAGCTTATTATTGACGGCGTTAGAGAAATACTCGAAAATTATGATGTTGATGCTATACATATTGACGATTATTTCTATCCTACAACCTCAGCAAGCTTTGATAGCGTTGAATATAACGCTTATAAAGCGGCATCACCTAACAACAAATTAGAACTTGCGGATTGGCGCAGAGCAAATGTTAATGCCCTTGTAACAGGTCTTTACTCCGCAGTTCGTAAATATAAGGACGTTAAGTTTGGAATAAGTCCTGCCGCTAATATTTCAAGATGCTATAACGAGCTTTATGCTGATGTTGAATACTGGATGAAGACAACCGGTTTTTGCGATTATATAATTCCGCAGATATATTACGGATATGAGTATAAAACCGCAAAATATCAGTTCACGAATCTATTGAATGAATGGAATTCTAAGAAAAAGCATTTATCTCTCGATTTTTATATTGGCTTAGGTCCTTATAAAATCAATCAACCAACAACTAATGACGGAACCGAATGGTCATCTAAACCTGAAATTTTAGGTAAGCAGGTTACTGATTGCTATAACTTGAAAACTGACGGTGTTGCAATTTTCGATTACGGCACTATGTTGAAAACAAATGAGGCTAATAAAAAAGCCAAGGAAGCCATGGTGGAGGCTTTTAAGGCTATAAAATAACGTTTAAAATATTGGGGAATGAATAAATGAGACATTTGAAAATAGTCCTGCCTATTTTGCTCGCAGTCACTATTATGATTTCGGGCGTTGCAGTTCTTTTTGAACTGAAGCTTTTAGGCAAAAAGCCAACAGGAACAAACTCGAGCGAAGATACCTCTTCTTTAGAAGCAGAGCCTGTTTTTGACTTTTCTAAAACCTATGAAAAGGATATACCCGCAACACTTAAGGCAGTAACCTTAACTCCGGGTGTTGACTTTATTGCAGACGGCTTTGTATTCGAAGAAGCAACCAAAGAAATTGACAATATAATTTCTTTACTTGCGCAGGATAAGTTTAATGCAATAAATGTTAATGTTAATTATCTTGACGGTGTTATTTTTAATAACGATGTGACGGTAAACCATGCGGGCGACCTTATGAATTACCTCTACGGCGTTGCCCATAGTTACAATTTAACCGTTATAACCACAATTGATATTGCCGGTTTTGCCAAAACCGATATAACTTCTAAAGAAGCTTTTAAGACTATTTCAAAGCTTTTAACTTCTCCATCATTACTTAATAACTCGGATATGCTTGTTATTGACGGATATATGAAATCCGATGATGAACCCGAGGTTACGATAGTTTCTTCAAATGTCTCAACTACCGAATCAGCTCAATCCGAAACCAATTCAAATGAATCAACAACCTCAACCTCCACCGAACTGACTGCAGAACAAAAAACAGAAAAGACTGCCGAGCTGACTCTTGCAATGAAAAAGTATTATCATACCATTGCGGCAGCAAAGGAAACTCTTTATGTAGGTGTTGCGGTCAGCAACCGCTATACTAACGGTGAAAAGGATACCGACGAAGATGCAATTTATCTTCTTGACGACGGATATGCCGATGTTAAAGCCTGGCTTAATGACGGCGCGGCTGACTTTGCAATGATAGATATTCCCTATCCCATTGGCAGTGGTGACAAAAACTTCAAAGATGAGGTTAAATATTTTGAAGAAACCTTCGGCGAAGAAAACAATCTTTACTATACCCTCTCATATTCGCTCTACGGTTCTAAAGGTGATTGGCAAAAATCCGACCAGATATTAAGTCAACTGATTCACCTTTCCGAATTAGGTAACACCTCATTTGTTTTTGACAGTTACATTGCATTCAATAACGATAAAACCGAATCAAAAACTGTTATTATCCGCTATTTGCAGGAAAAATTAAGCACAGGTTATATTTTGACCAACCTTTCAATTTCTAACCCGAAAAAGCAGAAATATACAACCTATGACTCGGTAGTTTCTTTTAATGGTGCTTCAGACCCCGAGTTTATATTAAAGCTCAACGGCAAAGAGGTTGAGAGAAACGATATCGGCTATTTCTCAATGGATTTTGACCTTGCATTAGGTAAAAACACATTTAAGTTTGAACATAAAGGAACAACCAAAACCTATACAATTACTTATAAAAAAGTTGTTATAAAAAGCGTTTCCCCCACTACTGCTATAACACTTGACCCCGGCTCATCAACCTCTTACGAAATGGTGGCGATTGCAGGCAGCACTGCAACAATCGTTATAAACAGTCAGAGCTATACAATGAAAGAGGAACCGATTCTTGACGACCTTGGCAATAAAACCGAGTATAGCACTTATCAATACATCTATACTGCTCCAAATGACCTTAAAGCAAATACTTCTTACGGCGAACCTACCTTTAAGGCGGTTTCAAAATACGGAACCGAAACTAAAAAAGGCGGAAAGCTTACTGTTAAGAAAAATGAGCAAATAAATACTCCGATTGCTCCTATTACCCCCTCATATTCATCAACCGGCGCTTATTATCTTGATGTTGGCACAACCTATGTAGCTGAGGTTTTATCAAATCAGATAGAAACAGTTGATTGGGACGATACCGGCTCATATTCAAGACCCACTAACAACTATCTCCCACAGGGAACTATCGACTTCTGTCATTCAGGAACCAAAACCTATAGCGGTATTCCTTATAAAACACTTCGTTACGGAAAAATGGTAGATGGCGATCAGCTTAAAATAACTAAAGGAACTGTGCCTGACACAAACCAAGTAAACCTTACTGCTTTTAATGATGACGGTCAATTTACTGAAATGTCATTCGGGGTTGCTTGGAAAGCACCATTTATGCTTGAAATCAAGGAACAGGCTTATAGAAACACAGGCGACGGCAGTAACCGAGATTATACAATGAAATCTATAACCTTTAGTTACATAGATTTAACCTTCTGCTATGCCGATGCCGTTACAGGCGAATTAAATATCCCTGAGGATAATCCCCTATTCTCTAACGCCTCCTTAATCAAAAACACAAAGGACTACACGCTCAGGCTATATCTTAAAAAGACAGGCGCGTTCTATGGTTGGAGCGCTAACTATAACGAAAACAACGAGCTTGTTTTCAGATTCCTTAATCCTGCAAGAATCACCGAAGCCGATAATGAATACGGTGTTTCCTTAGAGGGCGTTAAAATCGGTCTTGATATCGGTCATTACGGTATTGACTCGGGCGCATCAACCGGTAATATCACCGAGGCGCATCTTAATTATGTTCTCGCTATGAAGGTTAAGAACGAGTTATTAAAAACAGGTGCTACAGTTATTATCATAGAAGGTAACACTCCTGCAGCTAAAATACAAAAAGCAAGAGATGTTTCCCCTGATTTTATTCTCTCTATGCATAGAAACTGGTCAGGCAGTGCCGCCTATGGATTTATTTCATATCATTTCAATCAGTTTACTGCAAAGCCTGCCGAGCATATTTTTAATACAACGGCTTCGCTATATAACCAAACCGATTCTCTTAGTAAGTGGTCAAGCGTTAAATGGCATCCTTACTATTTGTCGAGAGTTTGCGTCTGCCCCGTTGTTCTTACCGAAAACGGCTTTATGAGTAACGCTAAAGAATTGAGCAAGATTACAAGTGATGAATTTAATCAGCAATGCGCAGAAGCAATGACCAAAGGTATAGTTAATTACTTTAAATCTATCCAATAACAACAAGAACACCCGTAGATTTAGTTCTACGGGTGTTCTTGTTATTTTAAATGACTTTTTCCATTTCCTTTTTAAGACGCTCTATAATGCGTTTTTCTAAGCGAGAAATATATGATTGCGATATTCCGAGCAGGTCTGCCACCTCTTTTTGCGTTCTCTCCTTCTGACCGCCTAAGCCAAACCTCATACTCATTATATTTCGTTCGCGTTCACTTAATTTTGCAATTTGCATATTAAGTATCTTCTTTTCATCCTCATACTCAACTCGGCCACCAACCTCGCTGCCATCACTGCCCAAAATATCTGATAACAGCAATTCGTTTCCGTCCCAATCAATATTAAGCGGTTCATCAATCGATATTTCGCTTTTAAGCTGTGAGGTCTTTCTCATATACATTAAAATCTCATTTTCAATACATCTGGAAGCGTAAGTTGCAAGCTTTATATTTCTATCAGGACAAAAGGTGTTAACCGCCTTTATAAGCCCAATTGTGCCTATAGAAACCAAGTCCTCAATACCTGCACCAACAGCGTCAAATTTTCTAGCTATATAAACAACCAGCCTCAAATTATGAACA
The DNA here is from genome assembly GCA_949295415.1 of uncultured Oscillospiraceae bacterium. GTDB lineage: Bacteria > Bacillota > Clostridia > Oscillospirales > Acutalibacteraceae > UMGS172. The sequence goes on along the minus strand of CASFLA010000007.1, from coordinate 7,684 downwards.
ATTAACTTTTCTCTTGCAAAAGCATTACTATCAGTATTTAGCATAGCTATCATTTTGTTTTCTTCTTCTGTTTCAAGCGGCGGTGGCAGAGTTTCGGGGCCATTTATGTAATAACTCTCTGCGCCTTTAAATATTTTACAAAACACCCTATAACAAAATGCCTTGAATCTACTTAAAATCGCCCTCATTTGCTTTGCCTCCAAAAATCAATTTTTTATGATTTGTTCTGAAATTATGGCAGAATAATCCCCGCCAAAAGTATCTTTCATAATTGCTGCAACAGTGTTTTTATAAAGCTTCTTCTCAGAACTATCGATAACCGTCATCCTATCAAGCCTTATCGCCGACAGAATGCTTTTACCTGATACTGTTTTAACAGGTATTGCTCTGAATCGCTCTGCATTTTCGTTATTTAAAGGCATTAAATGTTCTACTACATAATTTGCCTCTGACTGGCCTAAAAGCTCTGAAGCAGTTTTCAAGTCGATTATTATAACTTCACTATCTGTTAGCATATCTGTTAAAGAATGCCCGGAATCAACGAGAGCTTTAACCTTAGCATAAGTGCCGATATAGTAAAGCTCTAATTCTACCTTTTTTGATTCGGCTAAATTATTCGCTTTAACCTTTTTATAGATTAAAATTATTATGTAGAAAATAAATGCAGAAGTAATTAAAACAAGCGGCGATATATCAAAATAAACGGCTCCGTTATTAACCGAGATTCTATTGCTTGATATTAGGAGGTTTAACCCTAAAATCAGCCCTGCAAAGCAGAATGTTACCGAAAACAGAACAAAAATATCTAGCAAAAATAACTTTAACGTTTTATATTTAAAACATATTAAGACACCTAATATTGACGGTATTATTCTTAGAATTAGTTGAACGAAAATGTTATAATGCGATAAAAATATTATAAGAGAAAATAACGACAGCACAAAAGCTGCCGCAATTAACCGTTTTTTTGTTGTTTGCCTATTAGTTAGCTTACTGCAAAAAAGCAACAATAATAGGTCAATTATGAAATTTGTAAAAATCAGAACATCAACATATATTATCATTTCCCTCACCCAAGATAGATTATAGCATTTAGAGTTTAGCGAAATATGTCGCATTTTGAGGAAAATATATGTCATAAAAAATAAAAGCAGGAGCAAAGTTAATTACTCAGCTCCTGATTTTTTTGGTTCCAATATAATTTATAAATTTTATTATTTGCGATAATGTTCCAAGAATAAACAGAATAATACCCATTATTAGTAAAATCCAAACAATTGTCTCTGCATAGCCAACTGCGAACAAATATAGCGATTTTACATCAACATTTAAATATTTTATGACATTTGAAATTAAAACTGCTAATGGTGCAACTATAAGCATCGCACCGGAGGACCTTAGCGCAAGTGCAATAATGCTTAACCACTGATTCCGCCATTTTTTAGTTAGCAACAATAATGCTAAAAATAATATGAATGTCAAAACTGTTCCTAAAATAACATATTCTAAATAATTGCTTATCTCAAGGCCGTATTTCCCTATCGTATCAATAAAAGGAATGTCGGTAAACTGTTGCGCGCTATTAGCCAGCAAAGTTGAAACATTATCTATTCCCAGCAATAATTCATCGTCAACGGTAGCACCCGCATTATTTGCCGTGTTAAGCATAACGTTATGAAATCTTGAATGAATTTCCTCATACGGAAATGTATTCCCTGCATATTTATATGACGAATCATAGGCAGCAAAAATAATATCTTTTATATAGTTTTCAAATTCTGCTTTTGAAACCGCCTTTGAAAACTCCCCTTCTGCAACACCTGCAGGAATTGCCAACTGTTCAATTGCCTCGCAATATTCGTCATAAATAACATTATAATAATTCTGATTATCTAAAACAGAAACCATAAATTTCGGCGAACAAAAAGTCAATCGAACAACAGAACAAATGGCAGCTATAAAAACAAATAATGCTAATAGAAATGATAAAAGGACTGAGGAAATTCGGTCTAAAAAACTCATTTTGCCACGCCCTCCTCTTTTTCAACCACATCAATTTTAGGTCCAGAAACCATCTTCGCACAAACAAAATAGCGCTCGGCTCTGAATGCCACTGCATGGAACGGATAGCAGGTGTAAAGCACAAGGTTATCATAATCCGCTCTTAAGTCATAAGCAACCTTAGCATTCTTTGCATTAACAACCAAAATATCGGTAACCTCATACTCATAAGCACCGTAGGTTGTTGTATAATAAATTGTATCGCCGATATTAACATATTGCAAACCTTTAAAATGAGTAGTTACATGGGCGGCAACAAGTGTTGTGCTACCAAAGCCGGGCAGCTTACTACCCTCAAACTGCCCCGGCCCCTTCCTGATAATCTTCATAGCATCGCCATAATAAACATCGCAGTCAACACCGGTATTAGGGATAGTTATATGGGCATACTTTTGGCCAACTTTGGGGAACTTAATCTCAGATACATGAATAACAGTGTCCTGTTTTTCGCCAACGTTAACAAAAGTAACATCATCATCGCTGACTTCTAACGATGAAAATGTTGGGATTTTATCGCCAAAAAGCATCGAACCTAAAGACATCATCGGCGCAACAATAGGATTAAAAATGAGAAAAATAACAAAGTAAGAAATAAAAACAAAGATTAACGGCAATCCGAAGAAAGCCGCTAATCTTTGAAATATTTTACTTTTTAATTTTAAATCAGACTTCATTATTTAGAAGATGCTTTTTTGAAAGAAGATGCAAGAACAAATGCAGCAGCAGTAAGAACAATCAATGCACCTACAAATACATAAGTCATATTACCCTCAGCACCGGTCTGGATAATTTCATCCTCAGTAGAAATAAGGGTAATTTCTTTACCTAACTCATAACCTTCAACGTTAGAATTAGCGTTGAAAACGAGCTTAACAGTATAGTTAGCAACAACAGTTCCTGCAGTTCCGGTTACGTTGTTCTTAGTAACGAACAGCTCTGCATTGATAATTTTTGCAGCTTCCCTAGCTTCTTTAATAACTTCACTCTTAACTGCATCAGCAGCATCAGAGAGAGATTTAGCATCAGAAGCTTCACAAACATCAACGGCGGCTTCAACATGCACAAGGATTGCATCAACTGTAGCTTTATCAAGATCAGCTTTTGTAAGATAATCCTCAGCCTGATTGATATAAGCATCAGGTAACTTAACAACGGTTCCGCTCTTCATAGTGATTTTCTGAGATAAAGCATCAATAAGTCTCTGTTCATCAGCAGAAATACCGGTTGCGGCACTGCCGGAGAATGCACAGAAAGCTAACATTGAAATAACGATAATGAAGGATAACAACTTTTTCATAAGCAAAGAACAACCTTTCTGAATAAAATCTTACATAAATAATTATAACATTTTTTAACGCTTTGTCAAGGATTTTAATAAGATTAAAAATGTTTTATAAACGCAAAAATCAAAAAGCAAGATAATGCGACAAAAAAGCCCAATATTACGCGTTTTATATTCTTTTTCTTGCGTTCAGTATATCTTAAAAAACCTTCTCTTTTTGTATTTTTGCTTACTTCACCAGATAAATATGTGTCAATTATTTCTTTTGCTTCATTTTTAAGACGAATATCATCAAAATTGCAATCGCTTTTTACAAAAAAGACTGCTCTTTCAAAGATATCGCTTCCTGTATCATTAACTTCGATTATTCTTTTACTGATTCCTCTAATCATTTAAACCCTCCTTCATATATATTCAATTTTAACTCCTAAAATCTCCCTTATTCAAGAAGTTAATAATACTTAAAAATTTTTATAAAAAATATACATTTTGTATATATAGGTTTACATAAATTATGTGGATAACCCTGTTAGTAAGTCGAACAAATTGCATATAATTGCCCTTTTTCGACCCTAAATTCCATAATTTTCCCTATTATGTAAACTTACAAAGTGTAAATTTACCACAATATTGGTGATTGAAAATCACAATATATATGTTAAAATGTAAACAAGTAACATTAAGGAATGAAGACTTATGAATACATATTCTCCAAAAGTTGAATATACAGATAAAAATACTGTTATACTTGGCGTTAACGAATTTGAGCTTTGTGACACATTAGATTGTGGTCAGGCCTTCAGGTTCTCTGAAATAAACGAGAATACCTGGCATGGAATAGCTTTGGATACCTATATTAAAATCGGCAAAGAAAATGATAAAATAATCCTTTATAATGTTTCCTTAGAAGAATATGAAGCAAAATGGAAGCATTATTTTGATTTTGAGCGCGACTATGGCGCTATTATAGATAAGCTTTCTGAAAATAAAGTTCTAAAAGAGGCATCAAAGAAATATAAGGGAATCCGTATTTTAAATCAGGACCCTTGGGAAGCAATATGTTCCTTTATTATTTCTCAAAATAACAATATTCCAAGAATTAAAGGAATTATTGAACGACTTTGCGAAAATTTTGGTGAGAAAATAAACGGCGGCTACTCCTTCCCCACTGCTAATGATTTAGCAAAGCTTACACCGGAAGATTTAGCACCTATGCGCGCAGGTTTCAGAGCCAGATATATAATTGATGCTGCAAAAAAGGTTTCAAAAAATGAGCTGGATTTTGACCTGATAAGAAGCGGTGATATTGATTTAGCCCGCGCCGAACTAATGAAAATCGTAGGAGTTGGAACGAAGGTTGCAGACTGTGCGTTACTTTTTGGTTTTTCCAGAATCGAGGCATTACCGAAAGATGTTTGGATAAAACGCGCATTAGTAGAGTATTTTGGAGGCGAGTTGCCCGAATGCGCTAAAGATTATGCAGGTATTGCACAGCAATATTTATTTAGTTATATAAGAGATTTAAGCAAATAAAGAAGACCGAGTATTGCTCGGTCTTCTTTATTTTAAATATCATTTTTTATAATATCGTCAAAAGTTTCACGCTTTATAATAACCCTTGCCTCGCCGTCTTTAACCATTACAACTGCAGGACGGGCGATGCGGTTATAATTGCTTGCCATCGAATACTGATATGCGCCCGATGTTAAAATAGCGAGTGTATCTCCAACAGCCGCTTCCTGCATAGGTGCGTGCTCTTGAATAAGGTCACCGCTTTCACAGCATTTACCCGCAACAGTTGCAATCATATTCTTGGGCATATTGGCCTTATTTGCAATTTCAACTGTATAATCTGCCTGATATAAAGCGTATCTAGGGTTGTCACTCATTCCACCGTCAATCGAAACATAGGTTCTGACATTTTCAATAGTTTTAACCGCACCAACAGTATATAGTGAAACACCTGCAGGGCCAACTATTGAACGGCCGGGTTCAATATATACTTTAGGCAACGGGATTGATAATTCATCAGCCTTTTTGTGCAGTTCTAAAGAAACAGCCTTTAAAAAACTATCAAAAGGAATCTGACTATCGCCCTCAATATATTTAACACCAAAGCCACCGCCAAGGTTAAGTTCCTTAAAGATAACGCCTGTTTTTAAATAAAACTCATTGATGAAATTCATCATAACATCGGCGGCTTCACAAAACGGCTCGGTTTGGGAAACCTGAGAAGCAATATGACAATGAACACCTAAAAGAGAAATATTGTCATATTCTTTAGCCTTTAAAGCGGCTCTAATTGCCTCGCCGTTTTCTAATGAAAATCCGAACTTAGAATCAATCTGCCCGGTCCTTATATAATCGTGGGTGTGAGCATCTATTCCCGGTTTTATGCGAAGTTGGATTTTAACCTGCTTGTTTTCTTTCTTGGCAATCCCATTGATTGCTTCAAGCTCGGTTAAATTATCAACGATGATTCTGCCAATACCGTTCGATATAGCATACTCAAGCTCATCGTAAGTTTTGTTATTACCGTGGAAAAAGAGATTTTGAGGATTAAAGCCTGCAGCAATGGCAGTATATATTTCGCCCGCGGAAACAACATCGGCACCAAGTCCTTCAGAGCCAACTATTCGATATATCTCTTTGCAGGAAAAAGCCTTGCTTGCATACAGAACCTGACCGTTACCATCGTAATACTCGTTCAACGAATTTTTAAAATCGCAGCAGGTTTTTCTGATTAAATTTTCATCATAAACATAAAGCGGTGTTCCGTATTCCTTTGCTAATGAAACGGCATCCATTCCGCCTATTGTAAGATGGCCTATATTATTAACGCCTATACTTTCGCTAATCATTTTGTTTCCTCCAAAGCCAAATATTATGAATTTGCTATTTGCTCTAAAATTGAGCGCATTTCCTCAACGCCCTCACCTGTTATCGATGAGAAAGGTATAACCGAAACATCGCCCACAAATGAAATTTCGTTCATTATTTCTTTGAAGCTTTCTTCCCTCTCACTTTTATTAAGCTTATCGCATTTAGTAAGGATAATAACAAAGGGAAGATTTGAATCAGAAAGATAATGAAGCATATCAATATCATCGGCGGTTGGCTTATGACGGGCATCAATCAGCTGGAATACAAGACTGATATCGCGAGAGGCAAAATATCCCTCCATAAGAGAACCCCAACGCATTCTTTCCTCTTTAGAAACCTTTGCAAAGCCATAACCGGGCAAATCGGCAAAACGAACCTTATCACAACGGAAAAAGTTAATAACCTTTGTTTTTCCGGGCTTATTACTTGTTCTGGCCAGTGATTTTCTGCCAACAAGCTTATTGATAAGCGACGATTTACCAACATTTGAATGCCCGGAGAAGCAAACCTCCGGCAAGGTTAAGGTCGGTAAAGCCTTATTGTCTGCAACCGAAATTTCAAAAACGGTGTTGTTGTAATTCATAAATTCCTCGTTAGTTAACTACCGAAGTAGATTTAACTTCATTATATTTTTCTGTAATATTATATTTTTGCTGTTTTGCATCGACATACTTTATGGGCATTGAAGTTAAAGCACCTAACATAACCTCATCAACGGTTTTAACAGGAATAAACTTAACATTTTCCTTAACTATGTTATCGACATCTTCTAAATTAGGTATATTATCTATCGGAATAAAAACAGTTTTAATTCCTGATTTATATGCCGCCATGGCTTTTTCTCTTAAACCACCTATTGCTAAAACTCTGCCTCTTAATGTTATTTCGCCGGTCATAGCAATATCATTTCTAACAGGAATATCGCAAAAAGCGGAAACTAATGCAGTAAACATAGTTATACCTGCAGACGGACCATCTTTTGGAACGGCGGCTTCAGGTGCATGAATATGAATATCATACTTTTTATAGAAATCATCTTCAATGCCTAAAACCTCGCTTCTGCTTCTGAGGCAAGTTACTGCGGCCTTTGCAGATTCCTGCATAACATCACCTAAAGAGCCTGTAAGCTCTAACTTACCGCTACCCTTTACAACAGCAACCTCTAACTGCATAATTTCACCGCCAACGCTTGTCCAAGCAAGTCCGTTTACTATACCAACCTCATCGGTTTTAGTAAGATTGTCAGGCTTGTATTTTTCGGTGCCGAGCAGCTCTTTAACAAGCGATTCGGTAATTTTAACCGACTTAGCACCCGAAACGACTTTAGCGGCAGCCTTGCGGCAGAGTGAAGCAATAACTCTGTCAAGACGGCGAACGCCTGCCTCTTTAGTATAAGAGTCAATAATCTTAAAAATAGCATCATCAGTTAAGGTAACCTTTTTACCAATAAGTCCGTTT
>CASFLA010000006.1 GCA_949295415.1 uncultured Oscillospiraceae bacterium | reverse complement strand
TATTAAATCCAAAATAAAAGTCCATAGTTTTATCACCGTCGAGCTCGGTAAAGGTGATAACATCCTTCTTTGGACTAAGCGCAAAGTTATAGGTTGCAACCTCGTTCTCGTTCCAGGCTATTTCGGCGGTCGAATCGGTATAAAAGGTCATAACACCGTTAGCGCTTATGTCCTTATCGTATTCCTTATAGGTTTCATTGTCGGATGAATAATACTTTATCTGCCAAACATCGTAGAGGAGCTCGACTTCAGAAACGGCGGTATCTGAGGGATTGGAGCTTACGATTGAAACAGTATCATTTGCAGTTTCTTTTTTGCCGCAAGCCGAAAGCAATAAGGATATAATTACAACCGACAAAATTAAAAGTCTTTTCATAAGCTACCTCTCAAAAGAATTTTAATCTCGTAATATGGTATCATAAATTGAGTGTTCTGTCAACTTTTTGGCTTTTAAAAGCGCTTTTTTGCTTGACAATAATTGCTTTTGGTTGTATCATAATCTTAATAAATTTAAAGCGTTGAAGGAAAGAGTAACCTTGCTTAAAATCATAAAGAGAGGGCGGTCGTCGGCTGAAAGTCGCCTTGATTGAAGCAAAGTGAAGACCACTCCTGAGCTTAGACCGGTTAAAAAGGTCTGACGTTTTGCCTGCGTTAAAGGCCTTGAGTTATAAATCAAGGTGGAACCGTGCTTATTGCGCCCTTGGCTGTGTTTGCAGCTATAGGGCGTTTTTTTATTTAATATTTTTCCTAAAAAGGAGCTTTATATTATGAAGATTATCTATAACAACGGCGTTGTTGATCAGTGTCCCGAGGAGTTAGAACTCGAGGTTATTCGCCATTCCGCCGCGCATATTATGGCGCAGGCGATTAAGAGGCTTTATCCCGAGGCAAAGTTTGCTTATGGTCCTGCAACCGAAAAAGGCTTTTATTATGATGTTGATTTAGGAGATATAAAGCTCGCCGATGCCGATTTGCAGAAGATTGAGGACGAGATGCGTAAGATTGTTAAAGAGAATCTGCCCATTAAGCCTGAGATTTTGCCGCGCGATGAGGCTATAAAGCTTATGGAGGAACAGGGCGAAATATATAAGGTTGAGCATATTGCAGACCTTGCCGATAATGAGCCCATCAGCTTCTTTAAGCAGGGCGATTATATTGATATGTGCCGCGGACCGCATATTACCTATACAAAGGCGCTCAAGGCGTTTAAACTGACCTCGATTTCAGGCGCATACTGGAAGAATGACAGTAATAATAAGATGCTTACCCGCGTTAACGGCACTGCTTTTGCTACCCAGGCTGAGCTTGATGAGTATTTAAAGGCGGTTGAGGAGGCAAAGAGCCGCGACCATAATAAAATAGGCCGTGAACTTGAGTATTTCACAACCGTTGAGTCAATTGGCCAGGGTCTTCCGATTCTTTTGCCTAAGGGTGCAAGAACTATTCAGCTTTTGCAGAGATTCGTTGAGGATGAGGAGCAAAGACGTGGCTACCTGCTTACTAAAACTCCGCTTATGGCTAAGCGTGAGCTTTATAAGATTTCGGGTCACTGGGACCATTATTTAGACGGTATGTTCATTTTGGGCGACCCCGATGATTATGAAAAAGAGTGCTTCGCTCTGCGCCCTATGACCTGCCCGTTCCAGTATCAAGTTTTCCTTAATAAAATGCGTTCTTACCGCGATTTGCCGATGCGCTTGGGCGAAACCTCAACCCTTTTCCGTAACGAAGAGTCGGGAGAGATGCATGGCCTTATCCGCGTTCGTCAGTTTACTATTTCTGAGGGCCACCTTATTCTTCGCCCCGAGCAGTTGGAGGATGAGTTCAGAGGCTGTCTTGAACTTGCGAACTATATGCTTAAGGCCGTTGGTCTTGATGAGGATGTAACCTATCGCTTCTCCAAGTGGGACCCTGAAAGAACAGATAAATACGAGGGAACCGCAGAGCAGTGGGATGAGGCTCAGAACCTTATGGGCAAGATTCTCAATAACTTAGGCCTTGAGTATTCTGTCGGTATTGATGAGGCAGCATTCTATGGTCCGAAGCTTGATATTCAGATTAAAAATGTTCACGGCAAAGAGGATACTCTTATTACCATTCAGATAGATATGCTTCTTGCTAAAAAATTCGGCATGGAATATGTTGACGTTGACGGCGAGAAGAAGACTCCTTATATTATCCACAGAACCTCTTTAGGTTGTTATGAGAGAACCTTGGCGCTCTTGCTTGAAAAGTATGCAGGTGCGATGCCTATGTGGCTCGCTCCCGAGCAGGTAAGAGTTATTCCGATTTCGGAAAGATTGCGCGATGAGGCTTTGGCTGTTACCGATAAGCTTAATGCCGCAGGTATCAAGGTTTCTTGCGATGACCGCAACGAAAAAATGGGCTACCGTATCCGCGAGGCACAGCTCGAGAAGATTCCTTATATGCTGATTATAGGCGATAAGGAAGTCGAAACAGGCACTGTTTCAGTCCGCAAGCGCGGCGGCGTTGACCTGGGCGCAATGAGCTTGGATCAGTTTATTATGATGGCTAAAGAAGAAATCGAAACAAGAAAGATAGAGAAATAATAAAAAATGCCCTGCTGCAATCGCAGCAGGGCATTTTTGTTTCGGGTGCTTTTAAAATAATTCGTCTGTTTTAACATCAAGAATTTTAGCAATAACAAATAATTCTTTATCAGTTGCAATCCTGATTTGTCCGACAAGATTGCAATTGCCGTATTTCTTTGTTCTATTCTTCATAATTCAACTCTCATTATTTATTTTATGTATAAGCTTTGTTAATTCCGTATTAGAATTATAATCTGAGAGTTTCACAATGCCAATATACGATTCAAGCAGGGTTAGTTTTGGCTAACTGTGTATTGCGCCAAAACTGCTAAAAATATTTTAACTATTTTGTTAAGAATTTCGTCTAGATTTTCGATTATATCTATAGACTTTTCGACAAAAGTCTGTTATAATTTTAAAGGTTATGCAGATTGGAGCGGTATGCGCTTAAAAAATGTCGCCAAAATCAGCTTTAATCATTATTCTTAACCAGGAGGAGAAGCTTATGAAAAAAAATGCCAGCAAGATTCCTTTTAATGGAACACCTGAGCAGGAAGCCAAGTTGATGGCTGTTATCGAAGAAAAGAAGCACATCGAAGGCTCATTGATGCAGGTTATGCAGGAGGCACAGGAAATTTACGGTTATCTGCCGCTTGAAGTTCAGCAGATGATTGCTAAGGGTTTAGGCGTATCTGTTGAAGAGGTTTACGGTATCGCAACCTTCTATGCACAGTTTGCTCTTTCACCCAAGGGTAAATATAACATCTCTGTTTGCCTTGGAACTGCTTGCTATGTTAAGGGCGCACAGAGCCTTATCGACCGTCTTACTGAGGTTCTCGGTATTAAAGCAGGCGAATGCACTGCTGACGGAAAGTTCTCTTTAGAGGCTTGCCGTTGCATCGGTGCTTGCGGTCTTGCACCGGTTCTTACCGTTAACGAGGATGTTTACGGTCGTCTTACCGATAAGGATATTGACGGAATTATTGCAAAATACAGCGACTAATATTTTATAAAAAGGAATTAACTTTATGAAAATCAGCCAAATAAAAGAGCTGTTGGATGCAAAAGTAATATGCGGCGAGGATAAGCTCGACCGCGAGGTTAATTCGGCTTTCGGCAGCGACATGATGAGTGATGTTTTAGCATATGTTAAAGACCAGGCAATTTTGATTACCGGTCTTGTAAATGCTCAGGTTATTCGCACCGCTGTCATGATGGATATGGGTTGCATTGTGTTCGTTCGCTCTAAAATGCCGACCGATGAGATGATTGAGCTCGCAAGAGAAAACTCGATGATTCTCCTTTCGACCGACAACATAATGTATAACGCCTGCGGCAAGCTTTATGCAGGTGGTCTTACAGGGGCGGGTGTTACTAATGAGTGATGCAGTCAGATTCCGTTACAATGTTGACGGTGAAAATTTCACCTTAGCAGGTCAGGCTTCTGTTCAGGTTAAAAAGAACCTGAGAGAGATTGGAATACCTGCGGAAATAATCCGTCGCGTTTCTATTGCAATGTATGAAGGCGAGATAAATATGGTAATCCATGCCGGCGGCGGTAAAGCCGAGGTTGCGGTCTATGAAAACAAAATCGAGATTATTCTCGATGATGAGGGCCCCGGTATTGCCAATGTTGAGCTCGCCATGAAGGAAGGCTTCTCAACTGCGCCCGATAATATCCGTTCTTTAGGATTCGGAGCAGGTATGGGTCTTCCCAATATGAAAAGATACACTGATGATATGAAGATTGAAACCGTTCTCGGAAAGGGCACAAAGATAACTATGTGCGTTAATTTCTAAAGCGGTTTTACAAAGGAAAGCTATGAATACATACGAACATTCGGTCTTACTCGATAGGGAAAAATGCACCGGATGCACCACATGCCTCAGGCATTGTCCAACCGAAGCTATCAGAATTAAGGATGGCCATGCCGTCATCAATCCTGACCGCTGCATCGATTGCGGTGAATGCATCAGGGTGTGTCCCCATAAAGCCAAGCGTGCCGCTTGCAATAAGCTTGATAATTTATCTCAGTATAAATGGAGAATTGCACTTCCGGCACCGACTCTTTACGGTCAATTTGAGGAGCTTGACGATATCGATTATGTTCTCCAGGGCCTGCTTGATATGGGCTTTAATGAGGTATATGAGGTATCTCAGGCCGCAGAGTATGTTTCGGAATACACCCGTCTGTTCTTAAAGACAGAGGGCATCAAAAAGCCGGTTATAAGCTCGGCTTGTCCGGTAATCGCAAGACTTATTGCGTTGCGCTTCCCTTATCTTAAGGATAATCTTTTGCCCTTGCTTCCGCCGATGGAAATTGCGGCGATGAATGCAAGAAAGAGGGCATTAGAAAAGCATCCGGAACTAACAGAAAAGGATATCGGTATCTGCTTTATATCTCCCTGTCCCGCTAAAACAAGCTATGTTAAAAACGGTTTTGGTAACTATAAGAGCAATATTGATATGGTTGTTTCCATCAGCGATGTCTATTTTATGCTAATAAACCTTATGCGCCGGGAGATGACTCCGACACCGGTTTCCCATTCGGGAATGATAGGTATAAGCTGGGCAACCTCGGGCGGCGAGGCAACCGCGATATTTAATGATAAATATCTTGCGGCTGACGGAATTGAAAATGTTATAAAAATGCTCGACCAGATTGAAAACGGGATGATACCGCAGCTTGAGTTTATTGAGTTGAATGCCTGCACGGGCGGCTGCGTCGGCGGAGTTATGACAATGGAAAATCCGTTTATCGCCAAAGCCAGATTGCAAACCTTAAGAAGATATCTTCCGGTTTCGCAAAACTTTTTAACTGATGACCAGCATCATATCCCTGCGGAATGCTTCTTTGAGGGCGTTCCTGATTACAGTCCTATGACAAGGCTTGGCTCAAATATTGCCGAATCAATGAGAATGATGGGCGATATTCAGCGTTTGAGAGAAACCTTGCCCGGAATCGATTGCGGTTCCTGCGGTGCTCCTAACTGTAGAGCCTTTGCAGAGGATGTTATAAAGGGTGTAGCAAAGGTTGACGCTTGTGTTATCAATCGCTACAAAAACGAAAACAAATAACGGTTTTGGACGGTGAAAGCTATGACAGTTGAGCAGTTGATTAAAGAATGCGGCTTGAAAACAGTTGTTCTTGCCGATGGTTCACGCGAGGTTACCGGTGCTTATATCGGTGATTTGCTCAGTTGGGTCATGGGTAGAGCAAATCAAGGCGATGCTTGGATAACCATTATGTCCAATGTTAATATTGCCGCTGTTGCGGCGTTGGCCGATACTGCTTGTATTATTCTTGCAGAAGGCGTTGAGCTTGAGAATGATGTTATCGAGGTGGCCTTGAATAAGGGAATAAATATTCTCGCATCGGCTGAACCTGCCTACGAAATAGCTGTTAAGCTTTCAAAGGTATTATAATGAACCGCTATTATTACGATTTTCATATTCATTCCTGTTTGTCACCCTGCGCGGACAATGATATGACTCCTCAGAACATTGCCGGAATGGCAACCCTGGCGGGACTTAACATTGTTGCGTTGACCGACCATAATACCGTTAAAAACTGCCCTGCTTTTTTTAAAGCGGCAAAGCAAAACGGCCTTATAGCGGTTGCGGGAATGGAGCTTACAACGGCGGAGGATATTCATATTGTCTGCCTTTTCGAAAAGCTCGATGAAACATTAAGCTTTGGAGAGGAAATCGAAAAGCACCGAATAAGAATTAAAAACCGCACCGATATTTTCGGCGACCAGCTGATACTTGATGAAGAGGATAATATAATTGGCACAGATGAATACCTTTTATCTAATGCCACTGATATTTCTTATGACGATGTATTAGAGCTGGTGGACAGCTTTAACGGGGTATCGTTTCCGGCGCATGTTGACAGAGAAGCCAATGGCGTTATCGCAACATTGGGAACCTTTCCCGAGGAGCCCGCATTCAAAATCGCGGAATTTCATAACGCCGAGAAAATAGAGGAATATAAGGAAAAGTATCCTATTATAAAAAGTAAGCTGATAACAATTGGCTCAGATGCGCACTTCCTTTGGGATATAAGAGATAAGAGCGCATATTTTGAGCTGGATGATGAGCCGTTTTCAAGTGATAAAGTTCGGCAAAGTCTTTTTGAAATACTGAGGTGCAAATAGATGAAAGAGTTATCACTCAATGTTCTTGATATAGCGATGAACTCGGTAAAAGCAAGAGCAAGTCTTGTTAAAATTGAAATTCTTGAGGATACAGAAACATTGAGAATAATCATTTCGGATAACGGTTGCGGAATGAAAAAAGATTTTCTGGAGGGTGTAACAAACCCGTTCTGCACCACGAGAACCACCAGAAAGGTTGGTATGGGAATACCACTTTTAAAGCTTCAAGCAGAGCAAACAGGCGGAAGCTTTAACATAACCTCACGCCATGAAAGCGAGTATCCCGATTCTCATGGAACAAAAACCGAAGCACTCTTTTATAAAAACCATATAGATATGACCCCGCTCGGCGATATTGTTGAGTCAATAATAACTCTCATTCAAGGAAACCCCGATATTGATTTTCTGTTCGTTCATAAAATGAATGGAACGGAAATAAACCTTGATACAAGACAGATGAGAGAAGTTTTGGGGGATATTCCGCTGAATAGCGTGGAGGTTTTAGGCTGGGCAACCGAAACCTTACACGAACAGTATAAACAATCAAACTAATATTTTTAGAAGGGAAGAAATATTATGAAATCATTGGCAGAACTCGCCGCCATCAGAGACAAAATGAAGGATAAGGTTGTTCTCAGAGAGGGAACAGGAGATATCAGAGTCGTTGTCGGTATGGCAACCTGCGGTATTGCTGCAGGCGCACGCCCCGTTCTCAACGCATTTGTTGAGGCAATCAATGATGCAGACTTAAGCTCAAAGGTAACCGTTACCCAGACAGGTTGCATCGGCATTTGCCAGTATGAACCCGTTGTTGAGATTTATGAAGCTGACAAGGAAAAGGTCACCTATGTTAAGATGACTCCCGAAAAGGCTGCTGAGGTTGTTGAGAAGCACCTTAAGGGTGGTAAAGTAGTTACTGACTACATTATGAATAAATAAGGTATAATATTAGGAGGTATAATATATGATTCGCGCTCATGTACTGATTTGTGGCGGTACAGGATGCACCTCTTCGGGCAGTAAGGCAATTCAGGATGCTTTCGCACAGCAGATTGAAGCTAACGGTCTTGCAGAAGAGATTAAGATTGTTCAGACCGGTTGTTTCGGTCTTTGCGCACTCGGTCCTGTCGTCATAGTTTATCCCGACGGAACTTTCTATTCTAGAGTTACCGAGGATGATGTTAAGGAAATCGTTTCCGAGCATCTCCTAAAAGGCCGTGTTGTTGAGCATCTTGTTTATAAGGATGCAGGAGAAGCAACAGTTGATGTTGAAAACCTTTCTCTGAACGATACTGCTTTCTACCGTTCTCAGAAGCGTGTAGCTCTTCGTAACTGCGGTGTTATCAACCCCGAAAATATCGAGGAGTATATCGCAATGGACGGATATCAGGCTCTTGGTAAAGTATTAACTGAGATGACTCCTGATGAAGTTATCAAAGAAATCTTAGATTCAGGTCTTCGCGGGCGTGGCGGCGGCGGCTTCCCCACTGGTAAGAAGTGGGAATTGGCTCGTAACCTCGTTCCCGATGCAGACCAGAAGTATGTTGCTTGTAACGCTGACGAGGGCGACCCCGGTGCATTTATGGACCGTTCAGTTCTTGAAGGTGACCCTCACGCTCTTATCGAAGCTATGGCTATTGCAGGTTATGCAATCGGCGCAAATAAGGGCTTCGTTTATGTTCGTGCAGAGTATCCTATTGCCGTTCACCGTCTTAACATCGCTATCAAGCAGGCTCGTGAATATGGCCTCTTAGGTAAGGATATTTTCGGCACAGGCTTCGATTTCGATATGGAAATCCGACTTGGCGCAGGTGCATTCGTTTGCGGTGAGGAAACTGCTCTTATGACCTCTATTGAGGGTAAGCGCGGCGAACCCCGTCCCCGTCCTCCGTTCCCTGCAGCAAAGGGTCTTTTCGGCAAGCCTACCGTTCTTAACAACGTTGAAACCTATGCAAATATTCCTCAGATTATCTTAAAGGGTGCTGATTGGTTCGCTTCTATGGGAACCGAGAAATCCAAGGGAACTAAGGTATTTGCTCTTGGTGGTAAGATTAAGAATACCGGTCTTGTTGAGGTTCCGATGGGAACAACTCTCCGTCAGATTATTGAAGAAATCGGCGGCGGTATTCCTAATGGCAAAAAGTTCAAGGCAGCTCAGACCGGTGGTCCTTCCGGCGGTTGCATCCCTGCTCATCTTATTGATACCCCGATTGACTATGATAACCTTCTTGCAATCGGTTCTATGATGGGATCAGGCGGTCTTATCGTTATGGATGAAGACAGCTGTATGGTTGATATTGCTAAGTTCTTCTTGGAGTTTACTGTTGATGAATCCTGCGGTAAGTGCACACCCTGCCGCGTAGGAACAAAGAGACTCCTTGAGATGCTCGATAAGATTACCAAGGGTCAGGCAACAATGGAAGATCTTGACAAGATGGAAGAGCTCTGCCACTACATCAAGAAGAATGCTCTTTGCGGCCTTGGTCAGACTGCTCCGAACCCCGTTCTCTCAACTCTCCGTTACTTCCGTGATGAGTATGAGGCTCATATTATTGATAAGAAGTGCCCTGCAGGCGTATGTAAAGACCTTCTTACATACCAGATTATCAAGGATAAGTGCTTTGGCTGCGGTATGTGCGCTAAGGCTTGCCCCGCAGGTGCAATTACTAAGACTGATTATGTTGCTCCCGGCAAGAAGTTACCTGCTTACGAGATTGACCCCGATAAGTGCGTGAAGTGCGGCGCTTGTATGGGAACATGTAAGTTCAAGGCAATTATTAAGGGCTAAGGAAAGGAGAATACATACAATGGATAAGATGATAAATTTAAAAATCAACGGTATGGATGTCTCTGTCCCTGCCGGCTCTACCATTCTTGAAGCAGCAAGAATGGTTGGCATTGAGATTCCTACCCTCTGCTTTATGAAGGAAATGAACGAGATTGGCGCTTGCCGTATCTGCGTTGTTGAGGCTAACGAAGGAAGAGGCTTCAGAATAGTTGCTTCCTGCGTATATCCCGTAACCGAGGGTATGGAGGTTAGAACCAACTCTGTTGAGGTTCAGAAAGCAAGAAAAACAACCTTAGAGCTTCTTCTTTCAACTCATGACCGCAAATGTCTTTCTTGCGTTCGCTCGGGTAAATGCGAATTCCAGAAGCTTTGCAACGACTATGGCGTAACTGATGAGGCAGTATTTGATGGTGATAAGCCTGTTTATGCCCTTGATACTTCTGCTCCTCATATGATTCGCGATAACAACAAATGTGTCCTCTGCCGTCGCTGCGTTGCAGCCTGCAAGGCCCAGCATGTTGCTGTTATCGGCGCTAATGACCGTGGTATTGATACCAATATTTCCTGCGGATTCAACCTCGGCCTTAACGATGTAGGATGCGTATCCAGCGGTCAGTGTATTATCAGCTGCCCGACCGGCGCTCTTACCGAAAAGGACGATACCGATAAGGTATTTGAAGCAATCAGCGACCCCGAGAAGATTGTTATTGTTCAGACTGCACCTGCAGTCAGAGCTGCTCTTGGTGAAGAGTTTGGTCTTCCTATCGGCACCGGCGTTGAGGGCAAAATGGTTGCAGCATTGCGCCGTCTTGGATTCGACAAGGTATTTGATACCGATGTTGGTGCTGACCTTACTATTATGGAAGAGGGAGCCGAGTTTGTCGACCGCGTTAAGAACGGCGGCGTTCTCCCGATGATTACCTCTTGCTCACCCGGTTGGGTTAAGTTCTGCGAGATGTATCATCCTAATATGATTCCGAACCTTTCTTCCTGCAAATCTCCTCAGCAGATGTTTGGCTCTGTAATCAAGACCTACTATGCTGAGAAGAACGGCATTGATCCCAAAAATATCGTTTCTGTTTCGGTTATGCCTTGCACTGCTAAGAAGTTTGAAATTCTCCGCGATGATGAGAATGCAGCAGGCTTGCCTGATCTTGATGTTACTATCACAACCCGTGAACTTGCAAGAATGATTAAGCGTGCACGTATTGACTTTACTGCTCTTCCTGATGAGCAGTTTGATTCACCTCTTGGCGACGCAACAGGTGCAGGCGTTATCTTCGGCGCAACCGGTGGCGTTATGGAAGCAGCTCTCAGAACCGTTGCTGAGGTTCTTGAAGGCAAAACCATTGATAATGTTGATTACAATGCAGTTCGCGGAATGAAATCCATTAAGGAAGCAACCCTTAATATCGCAGGTATGGATGTTAATATCTGTGTTGTAAGCGGGCTTGAGGATGCTCATAAGGTTCTTACTGCTGTTGAAAACGGCGAGAAGAACTACCACTTCATTGAGATTATGTGCTGCCCCGGCGGTTGCGTAAACGGCGGTGGCCAGCCCATTCAGCCTAATGCAGTTCGTCAGACTGTTGATATAAGAGGCAAGCGTGCAGCTGCCCTTTATAGCTATGATGCAGCCAACACAAGAAGAAAATCTCATGAGAGCCCCGTTATAAAAGCACTCTATGATGAGTATTTTGAGAAGCCCGGCAGCCACAAAGCTCATAAGATTCTCCATACTTCTTATGTTGACCGTTCAAAAAAAGTTGTTAAATAATCATAACGGCTAAATTAAAAAATGCCCGAAAGCCTTGTCTTTCGGGCATTTTTGTTTTATTATTTAAATAAATTAAAGTATTAGGAGAGCATCAATGGAAACCGCCGAAATGAAGATTATAGCGCATATAGAATCAGGATATAAGGATAAATTCGGCATTCCGCGTCAGAGTGGAATGGTCAATAAAACCTTATCAAGAATAGTATTTGAAAAAGAATATCGAAATGAAGCGGCTTTTAAAGGACTTGAGGGCTTCTCGCATATTTGGGTAGTTTGGCAGTTTTCCGAAGCCTTAAGGGAGAATTGGTCGCCAACCGTTCGCCCTCCGCGTTTAGGTGGTAATAAAAAAGTTGGAGTTTTTGCCACACGCTCGCCCTTTAGGCCCAATTCAATCGGTCTTTCCTCGGTTAAACTTGAAAAAATCCAGTTCACAAAGGAAAATGGTCCTGTTTTGATAATTTCGGGCGCCGATATGCTCGATGGAACACCGATTTTCGATGTTAAACCCTACTTAAAATTTACGGATTCGCATCCCGATGCCATATCGGGCTATGCAGATGAATATAAAGATTATAGGCTGGAGGTTGAAATTCCGCAGGAAATAGCATCAAAGCTTGAACCGGATGTTTTAGAGGCGACCATAGAAATGCTTTCTTTAGACCCAAGGCCCTCATATCAAAACGATGAAGAAAGGGTTTACGGAGTAACCTTTTACGGACAAGAAATAAAATTTACCGTTAGCGGCAAAACGCTAAAGGTCTTAGATATTGCTAATCTTTGACAACCAACATTTAATTGACAAAATGCGACTTTGCAAGTATAATTTACATATAGTTCACAATTTTGGAGGGCGATTTATGAGAGCAGACGGTAAAAAGATAAAGGTAACAGACCCCGAATATGCCATAGTTCCGCATATTATGGTGCAGAGAAATGATGCGCTTAATATGATTGAGTTGGATATACCTGCTCAGCCTATTCAGGACTATATAAATAAGGTTAGAAAAGAAGGCCATCGCATCAGCCATCTGGCAGTATTTATTGCGGCATACGTTAGAGTGGTTGGTGAGTTCCCGATGCTTAACCGCTTTATTGTAAACAAGCGTGTTTATGCAAGAAACGAACTCAACGTTGCTATGGTCGTTCTTAAAGGCGGTCAGATGGATAACGGCTCAATGTCAAAGGTTAATTTTGACCCAACCGATTCCATTTTTGAAGTTAACCGCAAGATAAATGATTTTATTGAATTTAACCGTAAGGATGATAAGAGCAGTGCAACCGATAAATTGGTTGATGTTTTGCTTAAAACTCCCGGTCTTTTAAGAGTCGGCGTTTCGGTATTGAAATGGCTGGATTGGCATAACCTTCTGCCCGGCTCTATTATTGATGCCAGCCCGTTCCATACAACTCTTACCATTTCCAACCTTGCAAGTATCAGAACCAACCATATTTTCCATCATATTTATAACTTCGGAACAACCGGCATTTTGATCACTATGGGAAATTCGCGCGAGGTTGCCAAACGAGACGCTAATGACGAGATTCATTTTGAAAAATGCATTCCTTTGGGCGTTGTTATGGATGAAAGGCTTTGTTCGGGAAGCTATCTTGCCATTGCTTTCAGAAAATTCAAAAGCTACCTTAAGGACCCTTCCATTCTTGAAACTCCTCTTGAGGAAAAGGATGTTATCCGCGAGTGTCCTTATAAGAGAACTGAATCTAAACAATAACAAAAAATTGCTATCGGGACGCGGGCGTTCCGATAGCAGTTTTTATTTATTAAGTGCGATTGCTTTTTCAATTATCTTTAAAATATCATCTTTTGAATTTATAGTGCCGCTCATTCTACGAAGCTCGGCTGCGCCCTTTAAGCCTTTCATATAATAGGCTGTATGCTTTCTTGCCTCCATCATAGCGGTTCTTTGACCCTTATATAAAACCATTCGGTCAACCTGGTCCAGCAAGGTCAGCATTTTCTTCTCAAGCTGTGGCTCGGGGAGGATAGTTCCGTCTTTCAAATAGGCGTTTATCTGCGAGAAAATCCAAGGTGTTCCCATTGCGCCGCGGCCTACCATAACAAAGTCGCACCCCGTTGTTTCATACATGTTTGCAGCATCAAAGGGAGTGAAAATATCGCCGTTAGCAATAACGGGAATTTTAACCTCTTGTTTAACCTGCTTTATAATATCGGTGTTAACGGGAGGGGCATACATCTGCCTTCTTGTTCTGCCGTGAACCGTTATGGCAGAGGCACCTGCCTTTTCAACAAGCGAGGCAAGTAAAGGAGCGTTGATGGTATCATCATCCCAGCCTGTTCGCATTTTAACGGTAACGGGCAGCTTTACCGCTTGAACCACTGCCTCGACTATTCTTGCGGCAAGCAGAGGGTCTTTCATAAGTGCGCTTCCGCCGCCTGAGGATATAGCAACCTTTGGGGCAGGGCAACCCATATTTATATCAATAAAATCGGGCTCAAAGCTTTCAGCGGCTTTGGCGGCTTCGGCCATAATCAATGGGTCGCACCCAAAAAGCTGCGAGCCGTAAGGGCGTTCAGTATCAGAAACCTTAAGATATGAGGCAGATTTTTTATCGCCAAGACTGATTCCCTTGGCACTTGCTAATTCGCCAATGCAGTATGCGGCACCGTGCTCAAGGGAAATTTCTCGCATCGCGCGGTCGGCAACACCTGCCATTGGGGCTAAAGCGGCATAGCCGTTAGTCTCAAAATTGCCTATTTTCAACTGCCTCACATCCAAAACCTGAAGTTTATAAAAATAATTTACTCTAAATAATAAGAAAAATCAACTTTTATTTGTGTTTTCGAGCATTAAATGGTAAAATAAAAATGTATATAGATTTTTATAGCTTTCGGAGGCTTTTATCTATGAAATTGCTTGCCATTGACGGTAACAGTATAATAAACCGTGCATTCTATGGAATAAGATTGCTCAGCACTAAAAACGGTCTTTGGACCAATGGTATTTACGGCTTTATGAGCATTTTAGGAAGGCTTATGGAAAACGAAAAGCCTGACGGCGTTGCCATAGCTTTTGACCTCTCTGCGCCTACTTTTCGCCATAAGAAATATTCGGAATATAAAGCGGGCAGAAAGGGTATGCCCGATGAGCTTCGTCAGCAGATGCAGCTCCTTAAAAAGTTGCTTAAACTTTATGGCTATACCTGCATTGAAAAGGAAGGCTATGAAGCTGATGATATTTTAGGAACTTTAGCCGCTATTTGCGAAAAAGAGGGTAACACTTGCGTTATAGCAACGGGTGATCGTGATTCGTTCCAGCTTGTTTCCGATTCAACAAAAGTTTTATTATCGTCAACCAAGGCAGGTTATCCCGAAATAAATGAATATACCCCCGAAGTGATTTTCGAAAAATACGGTGTTAAGCCACGCCAGATGATAGAAATTAAGGCTCTGCAGGGTGATTCTTCGGATAATATCCCCGGTGTTGCGGGCGTTGGTGAGAAAACCGCAGGCGACCTTATAAAAAACTTTGGCAGCATTGATTATATTTATGAAAATATTGATGTTCTCGATATTAAAGAAGGCTTGAGAGCAAAGCTTGTTGCGGGAAAGGAGTCAGCGTTTTTAAGCCGTGACTTAGGAACGATTTTCTGCTCTGTTCCTGAAATTGAAAAATCCAATGACTACCTTATTAAACCAAGAAAGGATGCCGAGCTTGCGGCAATGCTCGCCGAGCTCGAATTCTTTAAAGAATTAGAAAGGTTAGGACTGACTTCAGTTGCCGCAAATACCTCTGATGCGCCTTGCATGAAATATAAATCTGCAGATTTAAAAGAGGTTATTTCAGCTGCAAAAGAAGCAGGCGCTTGCGATGTTTTAAGGTTAGAGGGCGAAATGCTTTCAATTTCTGCAAACGCTCTTATTGCCTTTGCCGATATAAAATCGGCCGCTGATATTTTATCTGATAATTCTATAGCCAAGAGAATCTATGAATTAAAAAGCTTTTATTCCTTTGCTCATGAGCGAGAAATTGAAGTTAACAATGTTATATTTGATGCTTCTCTTGCGGCTTACCTTATAAATCCCTCATCATCCGATTATAAAATAGAGCATCTTGCCGCAGAATATGGAGTCAAAGTCCCCGAAACTGAGGACGAGGAGTTTAAAAACGCCGTTCTTATAACGGAAATTAACAAAAAACTGGAAAAAGAGGTTGAAGAATCAGGGCAGGGAAAATTGCTTCGCGAAATCGAGCTTCCGCTTTCAAAGGTTTTATCGAGTATGGAACAAGAGGGCTTTTTAGTTGATATAAATGCCATAACTGAATACGGTGCGGCTTTAGGTCAGCGCATAAAGGAACTCGAGCAAGCGGTTTGGCAGGAGGTTGGCTATGAGTTTAATCTTAATTCGCCGAAACAGCTTGGAGTTGCCCTTTTTGAAAAATTGGGGCTCCCGTGTAAAAAGAAAACAAAAAGCGGTTATTCAACCAATGCAGAGGTTTTAGAGGGCTTAAAGGACTATCATCCTGCAGTCCGGCATCTTTTGGAGTATAGGACCTTAAGCAAGTTAAAATCAACCTATTGTGATGGCCTTGCCGCCGCATTAGCTATAGACGGAAGGGTTCATTCAACCCTCAACCAGACCGAAACCAGAACGGGCAGAATCAGTTCATCTGAGCCTAACTTACAGAATATTCCCGTTCGTCGCCCGGAGGGACGAGAACTTCGCCGCTTCTTCCTTGCAAAAGAGGGATATGTTCTCTGTGATGCTGACTATTCGCAGATTGAACTGCGCGTTTTAGCATCTATTGCCGAGGATGAAAATATGATAAATGCGTTCCGTCAGGGAACCGATATTCACACAGTAACCGCAAGTCAGGTGTTTAAAATGCCCCTTGAATTTGTGACCTCGACAATGCGTTCAAGAGCAAAAGCGGTTAACTTCGGTATTGTTTACGGCATTGGCCCGTTTTCACTGGGAAAGGATATCGGCGTTCCAACCAAAGAAGCCGCGCAGTATATAGCAGGTTATCTTGACACCTATCCCGGCGTTGATGCTTATATGAAGCGTGTTGTTGAAAAAGCCAAGGAGGACGGCTTTGTAACAACATTATTTGGCAGAAGAAGACTGTTACCGGAGCTTAAAAATTCCAACGGAATGTTAAGAGCCTTTGGCGAGCGCGTCGCAAGAAATATGCCTATTCAGGGAACTGCCGCCGATATAATTAAAATTGCAATGATAAAGGTTTATGAAAGGCTTAAAAAGGAAATCCCCCAAGCCGCGCTTATTATGCAGGTTCACGATGAGCTGATAGTTGAAGCGCCCGAAGATAAGGCAGAAGCCGCTTGTAAGATATTAAAGGAAGAAATGGAAAATGCGGTATCTCTTTCGGTGCCGTTGACCGTTGATGCCGCATTCGGCAAAAACTGGTTCGATGCCAAGGAATGATTATATGAAAACAGTAATTTTTATATGCACAGGTAACACCTGCCGAAGCCCTATGGCAGAGGTCTTGTTTAAACGAAAAATTGAGAGCAAGGGCTATGATTTTGAAGTTTTAAGCAGAGGTTTGTCGGCGATAGAGGGTCAGCCTGCCACTCAGAATGCCGTTGATGCTGTAAAAGAATACGGCTTAGATTTAACCACTCATAGAGCCGCAATGCTGAAAAAAGAAGAACTCGAATCGGCTGATTTGCTTGTTTGTATGACCGAGGAGCATAAAAGGATTTTGACTTCAATCGGTGTTTTGAAAGAAAAAATTGCGGTCTTAGGGATTGCAGACCCTTATATGTGCGACCTTGCGGTTTATAAAGAATGCGCAAAAATAATAAACGATGCGTTGGATAAAATAATGCTGAAGCTTTACTCTATTGAGATAAAGCTGATGCCGTTGACTGATGCTTTGACAGCATCTAAGATTGAAAAAATATGCTTTAATAAAGAGGCTTGGAGCGAAAAAGCAATTACCGAAACTATAAATGCGGGCGGCTGCTATTTTGCGGCCTATAATGCAGAGCAAATGGTTGGTGTTGTTGGCGCAAAGCAGGTTTTAGATGAAGCATATATATCCAACATTTCGGTTTTGCCGGAATTTAGAAGAATGGGTGTTGCTAAGGAGCTTATGAATGCCTTAATCTTGCATTTAAAGCAGCATAATGCCGCGTTTGTAACCTTGGAGGTCAGAGATTCTAACCTTGGTGCAATCGCGCTCTATGAAAAATTAGGCTTCGAATTAAAAGGAATCAGAAAAAACTTTTATGAATGCCCAAAAGAAGACGCAAGAATTATGACTTATAATTTTTAGGAGATATTATGAAAATACTTGCCATTGAATCCTCCTGCGATGAAACCTCGGTTTCTGTTTGCGAGGGTAGAGAGGTGCTTTCTGTTGTTACCGATACGCAGATAGCAGAGCACAAAAAATACGGTGGAGTTGTGCCTGAAATTGCATCCCGCCGTCATACTGAGGCAATTTCAAGAATAACCAAAGAGGCATTAAAAAACGCCAATCTTTCGTTTTCCCAAATTGATGCAGTAGCAGTAACCTTTGCACCCGGTCTTATAGGTGCATTGTTGGTAGGAGTTAACTATGCTAAGGGCTTGGCTTATTCATTGGGTGTTCCATTAATTCCCGTTCATCATTTAAGAAGCCATATTGCCGCTAACTACATAACCCATAAGGACTTAAAGCCGCCGTTTTTGTGCTTACTCGTTTCGGGCGGAAACAGTCTTATTGTTAAGGTTAACGATTACACAGATTTTGAAATAATTGGCAGAACGCGTGATGATGCGGCAGGTGAGTGTTTTGATAAGTCGGCGCGCGTTATGGGACTTGATTATCCCGGTGGAGTCATGCTCGATAAAATAGCCACCGAGCCTGATTTTGTCAAGTTCCCGATGCCCTGGCCTAAGGTTGACGGTTGCCCGTTCGATTTTAGCTTCTCGGGTCTTAAAACCGCCGTTATAAATACCGCGCACAATTTGAATCAGAAGAACATTCCTATTGATGTTTCTGTTCTTTCTGCAACGGTTCGAAAACGCGTGTGCGATATTTTAATTGCGAATACATTAGCCGCCGCAGAGCAGGAAGGGTTTACAAAAATTGTTTTAGCCGGTGGCGTTTCGGCAAACTCTGAATTAAGAAGCAGAATGACCGAGGAATGCAAAAAAAGGGGTTATGAGCTCTATTTCCCTGAGAAAAAATACTGTGGCGATAATGCCGCTATGGTTGGCGTTCAAGCGGCTTATGAGTATAATTCCGGCAATATTGCAGGAACCGAGCTTAACGCCATGGCAACACTAGATATAAATTATAATTGAATAGGCTAGGCGAAACGCATTTAGAGCATTTCAACTAACTATAATCATTACCGAAAATAACGGAGTTGTTATTATTGAAGAAATTATTTTCTTGCTTACTTGCTATGTTGGTCTCACTTTCACTTTGCTCCTGCACTGCCGAAACCTGTCCCGATTTGGTTGGCAAAAAGTATTCTAATATAAAGGATCTTGATCGCTATAGCGATTATGCCTTAAAGGTTGAATATAAACAAAGCGAGAAGGACGATGCGGACACTATTTTAGCGCAAAGTCCTGCCGCAGATGAGCCTTTGCCGATTGATAGGGAAATCACCCTTTATGTTAGCCTTGGCGCCGAGAAAAAGGAGATTCCGGATGTTAGGGGGCTTTCCTTTGAGGCCGCAGAGAAAAAGCTTTCAGATGCAAACTTTAAGGCGGCTTTAGTAAAGGTGGCCTCGGCGGAGATTGCAGAAGGTTTATGCGTAGAAACCTCGCCAAAGGCGAGTGAAACAGCAATTTTAGGTTCAACAATTTCGGTTTATATAAGTATGGGAAATCAACATGAACTGATAAAATTTATCAGCGTTGTCGGTTTAAGGCTTGCCGATGCCAAGCAAAAGATAAAGGAAGCCGGCTTTGAGGTTGGAAGCATCACTTATGTAGAAGGGGAGGAATCGGGTAAGGTTATAGAGCAGTATCCCGGTTATCATTCCTCGGTTAAAATTGCAAAAGGCTCCAAGGTTGAGCTTATTGTCGGAAAGTAGGGTTATTATGGATAGAAAAGATATGGCCTCTGCCTATCATAAAAGAGGCTTTAATTGTGCTCAGTCGGTCGCATTGCCGTTTTCTAAGGAGTTGGACTTAGAGCCCGACCTTATAACCAGAGCCATGGAAGGCTTTGGCGGCGGTATGGGGGGGATATGATTTAACCTGCGGCGCTTTATCAGGTGTTGTCTTTGTTGCAAGCACTGCGTTTAGCGGCGGCAACCATGAGAACGGTCCTAAGGATAAAAGAGCTACCTATGCGCTTATAAAAGAACTGGTCAATAAATTTCGCGAGATGTGCGGGGATGATAACTGCAAAGTTATCAGAGGAATAGAAACAAAAAAGCCGCTTCTTTCATGCGATGAATGCATAAGAAACGGCGTTGAGATATTAGAACAGTTATTCTCTGAAAAATCAATATAATCTCGGGTGCTTGCTTGCTAAAAGGCTGTATTTAAGCTTGGTTGCCATTCCTCCTCTGATATGGCGCTCGGATTTGTTTTTCTCTAAAACAACCTTAACCTTTTTCCAAAGTATAGGGTCCTCAAGCCTCAGCCTTTCGGTAACATCTTTATGAACGGTGGATTTGCTTATTTTGAACTGCTTGGCGGTGGCGCGGACCGTTGCATCGTTTTCAATTATATATTCTCCAAGTATGGAAGCTCTGTTTTCTACCGCATTCCTCATACAATCAACTCCAATTTCTCTGGTGTTTAATTGTATGCGAGAATTAAAAAATTTATACTTTTAATCAAGAAAACTCCCTTTGTAGTTTTTAGGCCGGAGTGTGATATGCACTAAAAAAGTTAGACACTTTTTTGGTGCATATCATATATTATAAAGTTTCTTTTGATTTTAGAAAGCGCAAGCGATGTGAAAACTTGACAAAAGAAGCAAGGCAAAATATACTTATTTTAAGTATATTTTGCCTTAAAAAAGGAGACTGGGTTATGAAGCTTTGTATCGTAATCCCTTGCTACAACGAAGAAGCTGTATTAAATGAAACCGCGGCGGCCGTAAAAAACGTTTTAGAGTCGCTTATTCTTAGCGGCGAAATATCTGAGGATAGTAAAATTGCCTTTGTTGATGACGGCTCAAGGGATAAAACCTGGGAAATAATAAAAGGGCTAAATAAAAGTGATAAAGCTTTTGAGGGCATTAAATTAAGCCGAAACAAAGGGCATCAGAATGCACTTTTGGCAGGCCTTATGACCGTTAAAGATAACTTTGATGCGGTAATATCCATGGATGCCGATTTGCAGGATGACATTTCGGCTGTTTTTGATATGATAAAAAGCTATAAAGAGGGCAACGAGATTGTTTATGGCGTTCGCTCATCGCGTAAGACTGATTCTGTCTTTAAAAGAGCAACCGCCAAGGCTTTTTATGGCATTATGAAGATGCTCGGGGCAGAAACTGTTTCCGACCATGCTGATTACAGACTTATGAGCCGAAAAGCACTTGCTGCTTTATCGGAATTTTCTGAAGTTAACCTCTTTTTGCGTGGCATAGTTCCTATGATTGGTTTTAAGTCGGCAATAGTATATTACGAAAGAGGGAAACGAGCGGCGGGCGAGAGCAAATATCCTCTTAAAAAGATGCTCTCCTTTGCCTTTGAGGGCATAACCTCTTTGAGCATAAAACCGATAGAACTGATATTAAGATTAGGCGTTATTATTTCGGTTTTTGGCTTTGGATTTTTGGTTTATACTCTTGTTCAACACTTGCTTCATAATACTACTGCAGGTTGGACAAGCCTTATCGGTTCTATATGGATTTTAGGAGGTTTGCAGATATTTTCAATTGGTGTTATCGGCAAATATATCGGCAAAATTTATATGGAAACCAAGCGCCGCCCGAGGTATATAGTAGAAGAAAATACGATGGAGTAATTTGCTAAAATTTTGAAAGTGAGGTGAGGGAATGGACAAGTTTATTTTGCACAGCTCGTATAAGCCTACGGGCGACCAGCCGCAAGCTATTAAAACTATTGTTGACAGCATAAACAAAGGCAATCGAGAGCAGGTTTTGTTGGGTGTTACGGGTTCGGGTAAAACCTTCACTATGGCGAATATTATCGAGCGTGTAAACCGTCCAACCCTTGTTCTCGCTCATAATAAAACCCTCGCCGCACAACTTTGTAGTGAGTTCAGAGAATTCTTCCCCGAGAATGCGGTGGAATATTTTGTTTCCTACTATGATTATTATCAGCCCGAGGCTTATATTCCCGGCACAGATACCTACATTGAAAAGGATTCTGCCATAAACGATGAGATAGATAAGCTTCGCCATTCAGCCACCTGTGCGCTTTCTGAGCGCAGAGATGTTATAATTGTAGCATCGGTTTCCTGTATTTATTCGTTGGGCAACCCGATTGATTATCGCAATATGGTTATTTCTTTGCGGCCGGGTATGACAAAAACTCGAGAGGAGCTTATCTATAAGCTTGTTGATTTGCAGTATGAGAGAAACGACCTTGGCTTTGCAAGAAATAAATTCAGAGTCAGGGGAGATGTTGTTGAAATTTTCCCTGCCTATTCGGGCGATACTGCAATTCGTGTTGAGTTTTTTGATGATGAAATTGAAAGAATCAGCGAAATAAACCCCTTAACAGGAGATGTTAAAACCGTTCTAGCCCATATCGGAATATATCCCGCCTCGCATTATATTGTTCCTGAGGAGGAAAAGGATGCGGCTTTACAGGATATACTTAATGAAATGGAAGAAAGAGTAGAGTATTTTACAGAGAATAAAAAGCTTATCGAGGCACAAAGAATAAGGCAGAGGACCGAATATGATGTTGAAATGCTGCGCGAAATCGGCACCTGCAAGGGTGTTGAAAACTATTCACGCGTGTTGTCCAGGCGCCCTGAAGGCAGCACACCGTTTACTCTGCTTGATTATTTCCCTGATGATTTTTTGCTTTTTGTTGATGAATCGCATGTCACCTTGCCGCAGGTTCACGGAATGCTTGGTGGGGATAGAGCAAGAAAGCAGAATCTCGTGGATTTTGGTTTTCGTTTGCCCTCGGCATTTGATAACCGTCCGCTAGGCTTTGATGAATTTTATTCTCATCTTAATCAGGCGGTTTATGTTTCGGCAACGCCGGGCGCGTTTGAAAAAGAAAATGCGGCTACTATAGCCGAGCAGGTGATCCGCCCGACCGGTCTTTTAGACCCCGAAATCATAGTAAAGCCAACTGATGGGCAGATTGATGATCTCGTTTCAGAAATCAATATGCGCACTGCAAAGAATGAGCGTGTTCTTATAACAACGCTTACTAAAAAGCAGGCTGAGGACCTGACAGATTATCTTGATGAGCTCTCAATCAAGGTTAAATATATGCATTATGACGTTGATACGATTGAGCGTATGCGCTTAATAAGGGAGTTAAGATTAGGTGAGTTCGATGTTCTGGTCGGTATCAACCTTTTAAGAGAAGGTCTTGATATACCCGAGGTTTCCTTGGTGGCAATTCTCGATGCTGATAAAGAAGGATTTTTGCGTTCCGAAACCTCGCTTATACAGACGGTCGGAAGAGCTGCCAGAAACGCCGAGGGCAAGGTTATAATGTATGCCGATAATGTTACTCCGTCTATGGAACGAGCCATTCGTGAAACCGAGCGCAGAAGGCAGATACAGAAGGCCTATAATGAGGAGCATGGCATAACGCCTAAAACAATTATTAAAGATGTTCGCGATGTTATCGAAATAACGCCAAAGCAGGATATAGAAAAATCGGTAAAACAGATGTCGAGAGAGCAGCGTGAGCAACTGATAAAACGCCTTACGATAGAGATGAAGCAGGCGGCAAAGCTGCTCGAATTTGAGCATGCGGCCCAGCTTCGCGATAAAATTTCAAAGTTAAAAAGCGGCAGATGACTGTGAAGTTGTCTGCCGAATTTATATTCTTGACAAATCGGGGAATATAATATATAATGTTTTCAATTAAAAAGTATTTTAGTGGCGTTGACGGAAAGAGTAAGTCGCAAGTTGCTTTCAGAGAGTTGCCGTTTGGTGCAAGGCAATAAGCAGTAGCGAGCTGAAAAACATTCCGTAGCCGGCGGAAGAAAGCGTAAAGTCAGTAGAACCGCCCGTGAGATAAGCGTTAATTTCTTTAAGGTGAGCTTAAAAGCTAATTTGGGTGGTACCGCGGAAGTGTCTTTCGTCCCTTTTGGGATGGAGGACTTTATTTTTTTATTCGGAGGGATATTTATGCAAATAACAAAAGAGATTGTTCAGTATGTTGCAGAGCTTTCCCGCATCAAACTGAGCGAACAGGATGCCGAGAATATGCAGAATGACCTGGGCGCAATTGTAAACTATATGGAGATATTAAATCAGCTTGAAACCGATAGTGTTGAGCCGCTTTCTCATATTTTTAATATCACTAATGTTATGCGCGAGGATGAGGTTAAAGAGTCTTATGACAGAGCTGAAATTCTTAAAAATGCGCCCGAACGCACCGATGAAACGGTTGTTGTTCCGAAGACTGTAGAATAAGGGGGCAAAAGAATGGATATTTTGAATATGACTGCCCTCGAATTAGGCAAGGCAATTAAAGAAAAGAAATTGACTGCGGTAGAGGCAGTAGAGGCTGTTATTGCTAATATTGAGGCAAAGGATAAGGATATCAACGCCTATATTTCTCTTAATAAGGAGCAGGCTCTTGCCCGCGCAAAAGAGGTTGATGAGAAAATCGCAAAAGGCGAGTTGACTTCTGCATTGGCAGGCGTTCCCATAGCGGTTAAGGATAATATCTGCACTAAGGATCTCAAAACCTGCTGTGCATCTAAAATTCTTGGCGATTTTGCCCCTGTTTATAACGCTACTGTTGCCGAAAAGCTTGAGGAAGCAGGTGCTATTGTTCTCGGTAAACTTAATATGGACGAATTTGCGATGGGAAGCACCAGCGAAACCTCTTATTACGGTTCGGTTAAGAACCCTTGGGATAAAACGAAGGTTCCCGGTGGCTCTTCGGGCGGCTCGGCTGCCGCGGTTGCCGCAAAAGAGGCAGTTATAGCGCTTGGAACCGATACGGGCGGAAGTATCCGTCAGCCTGCATCATATTGCGGTGTTACCGGCTTTAAGCCGACATATGGAACCGTTTCCCGCTTCGGTCTTATTGCTTATGCATCATCATTAGACCAGATTGGCCCCATTGCAAAGGATACTGCTGATTGCGCCGCAATTATGGATATAATTGCAGGTAAAGACGAGCGTGACGGAACCTCTCTTGATTTAGAAAAAACAGATTATCTTGCTAATCTGTCAAGTGATGTTAAGGGAATGAAAATCGGCCTTCCTAAAGAATGCTTTGAGACTGAGGGCTTAGACCACGAGGTTGCAAAAAGCGTTAAGGCGGTTGCCGAAAAGTTGGAAGAGGCAGGCGCTATTGTTGAAGAAATCAGCCTTCCGTTCCTTAAATTTGTCATTCCCACATACTATATAATTGCATCGGCGGAGGCAAGCTCAAACCTCTCCCGCTTTGACGGTATAAGATACGGCTTCAGAACCGAGAATTATGACGGTCTTGCCGACCTTTATAATGCAACCAGAAGCGAGGGCTTCGGCAAAGAGGTTAAAAAAAGAATTTTGCTCGGAACCTTCGTGCTTTCCTCGGGCTACTACGATGCTTATTACCGCAAGGCTTTAAAGGTTAAGGCTGTTATCAAGGCGAAATTTGATGAGATATTTGAAAAATATGACCTTATTATTTGCCCGACCGCACCTTCAACCGCGCCGAAGCTCGATTCAAGCCTTAAAGACCCGATGAAAATGTATCTTTCCGATATTTTCACCGTTTCCGCTAATATCGCAGGCCTACCCGGTCTTAACGTTCCTTGTGGCTTTGATGCTTCGGGAATGCCGATTGGCGCGCAAATTATGGGTCAGGCTCTTTCTGAACAAAAGGTTCTTAACGCAGGTTATGCTTTTCAAAGTATGACCGATTTCCATAAGAAAATGCCGGAGGTGATGTAAATGGAATGGGAATTAGTAATGGGTCTTGAGGTTCACGTTGAACTTGCGACCAAAACCAAGATTTTCTGCTCCTGCACCACCGAATTCGGCGGCGCACCCAACACACATTGCTGCCCTGTTTGCACAGGTATGCCGGGAACTCTCCCCGTGCTTAACAAAAAAGTGCTTGAATATGCTGTAAAGGCGGGTCTTGCGCTTAACTGCGATATAACAAGATACAATAAGTTTGACAGAAAGAATTACTTTTATCCTGACTTACCTAAAGCATATCAGATATCTCAGCTTTATCTGCCCTTTGCACAGAACGGCGCAGTTGAGATAACCACCAGAAGCGGCAAAACCAAAACCATTCGCATTCACGAAATTCATATGGAGGAGGACGCAGGCAAGCTGATTCACTCGGCTTACGGCGATGCAACCTTCCCTGACTATAACCGTTGCGGTGTTCCGCTTATTGAGATAGTTTCAGAGCCTGATTTCAGAAGTGCCGAAGAGGTTGTTGCTTATTTGGCTAAGTTAAAATCAACCTTTGAATATCTCGGAATTTCTGACTGCAAGATGCAGGAAGGCTCAATGCGTGCTGACGTTAACCTCTCGGTTCGTCCTAAAGGCAGCGATGAGTTCGGCACCAGAACCGAAATGAAGAACATCAACTCGTTTAAGGCTATTGAGCGTGTTATCGCTTATGAATCCGCACGTCAGATTGAGGCTATAGAAAAGGGCGAAAAGGTTGTTCAGGAAACAAGGCGATGGGACGATAACAAGGGCAAAACCTTTGCTATGCGTTCAAAAGAGAATGCACAGGACTACCGTTATTTCCCCGAGCCTGATATTCCGCCAATTTCGATATCAGATGAAACCATAAAGGACTATACCGATTCAATGCCTGAGTTCTCAGAGGCAAAGGTTATCCGCTATGGCGAACAGTTTGGAATAGCTAAAGCCGATGCTGAAATTATTGCAGGTTCAAAATACTTAGCAAAACTCTTCGAGGAAACCGTTGCTATCTGCAACAATCCTAAAGAGGTTCGCTACTGGATTATGACGCAGATTATGTATTTTATGAACGAGCGCGGTGTTTTACCTGAAAATATTAAGCTAGACCCTAAAAAGTTCGCTCAGTTTATTGAAATTGTTGCGGCGGACCGCATAAATAAGCAAACAGGTAAACAGGTATTTGAAGAAATGTTCTTTGCAGATGCCGATTTTGATGTTGAAAAATACATTAAGGATAATGGTCTTGAGCAGGTTGATGACAGCGATGCTATAAGAGAAGCAGTTGCGGCTGTATTTGCGGCAAACCCTGCCACTGTCGAGCAGTATAAAAACGGTCAGACCAAGGTTGTTGGCTTCTTTGTCGGTCAGGTTATGAAGCAGATGAGCGGCAAGGCAAAGCCTGATACCGTTAACAAAATAGTCGGCGAAGAACTCGCTAAAATTTAAGGAGGAAATCATGGAATTTATAAATACTGAAAAAAGAATCGATAAAACCGAGATTTCTTATATTATCGATGGCTTTAAGAATGACACTATAAAGGACGGCGATAAGGTTACCGTTAAGGGAACTATTCATCGCATTAAAGAAATGAGCGGTTTCGCTTTTGTTATTATCAGAACCGCAAGAAGCACCTTCCAGTGCATCTGGGAGGAGGGCAAATCAGCAGTTTCTGTTAAAGATTTCTCGGTTGAGGAGTGCGTTATTATTGACGGAACTCTTATCTCTGAAGAAAGAAGCCGCCTAGGCTTTGATATTCGAATTGACGATATGAAGCGCATTTCGGGTAAGGCTGAAATTCCTCCTGTTGAAATCGGAAACGATAGAAAAATGGAAAAACTTAACCTCAACACCTTGCTTGATAACCGCATCATCTCGCTTCGTAACCCCAAGATCAGAGCTATTTTAAAGATTGCTGACGGTGTTCAGTATGCATTCCGTTCTTTCCTTCGCCAAGAGGGCTTTACCGAGTTTGTTCCGCCTAAAATGGTTACTGCAGGCGCAGAGGGTGGCGCCGATATGTTTGAGGTTGACTATTTTGGTCAGAAGGCATATCTTAACCAGAGTCCCCAGACCTATAAGCAGATTATGGTTGGCGTTTTTCAGAAGGTATTTACCGTTGGCCCTGTTTTCAGAGCCGAGAAATACAGCACCAACCGCCATATTAACGAGTTTCAGGGTATGGATCTTGAGATGGGCTTTATAAAGTCTTTTGAGGACCTTATGGAGCTTGAGGCAAGAATGTTCCAGTATATGTTTAAGGTGCTCAATGAGGAGTATGCTCCTGAGCTTGAGATGTATCTTGGCCGTGACCAAAGATTACCCGAGCTTACCGTTTTCCCGAAGATTACCTTTATGGAGGCAAAACAGCTCTTTGCTGATGCTCATCCCGGCGAACAGGGCAAGCGCGCTCTCTTAGAGCCTGACTTTGCTCCTGAAGAGGAAAAATGGCTTGGCGAATATTTCTTAAAAGAGCATAATGCTCCGATTGTTTTTGTTACTCATTATCCCGAGGTTAAACGCCCGTTCTATACAATGGAGGACCCTGAGGACCCGAGATATACTCTCAGCTTCGATATGCTTCTTAACGGCCTTGAGGTTACAACCGGCGGTCAGCGTATTCATGATTACGAGCAGCAGGTTGCAAAAATGAAGCGCAGAGGAATGGATATTGAGCAGTTTGAGGATTACCTCACTATGCATAAATACGGTATGCCGCCTCATGGTGGTATGGGTCTTGGCCTTGAGCGTATTGTTCAGAACATTTTAGGCCTTGATAATATCAAGCAGGCAACCGCATTCCCCCGCGACCGTGACAGACTCCGTCCATAAACTAAATTTAAAAGCAGAGTGGCAAACGCTACTCTGCTTTTTTGCTTTTATCCTTCGTAAATAAAGTTATAAGGCCGAAAATAATTAAAAAAGCGGCAAAAATCTTTGATAGATATTGGGTTTCTATTGCTTTTGCAATGAAATATCCGCCCAGCGCGCCAACCGAACCAAAAAGCCACATTTTAAAAACGATTTTCCATTCAATTTGCTTTTTAATTGCATAAATTATTATGGCAAGAAGCCCTGTTGGGAGGAAAAAGATGAGGTTTATGCCTTGAGCAGTCAGTTGGTCAACAGAGGAAAAGGCAGTAAGAAAAATCAAAAGAATTCCGCCGCCTCCAAGCCCCATGCCGCTTAACGCACCGGCTAAAAACGAGGCAATAAGAACAAAAATATTCATTTTAGAAAGAGCCTCACTCCTGCCCAAATTACGAATAAAGCAAAAATCTTTTTCAAGATAGAATTTGAAATTTTTGATAGGAAAAAAGTTCCAAAAAACGAGCCAAGCAATCCTAAAGGAATGTAGGGTAAAGCATCAGGGATATGAACCTTGCCCGAAGCAATATAAAGCGCCGCCGAGAAAACAGAAAGCGGCATTATAACGGCAACCGAATTTGCGTGAGCTTTTTTGCGGTCGAGCCCTAGAGATGATAAGGTTGGAACGGCAATCATTCCGCCGCCTGCACCGAGCAATCCGTTAATAAACCCCGATGCGATTCCGCCTACCCCGAGCTTCAATTTTTTTATGTCTATATTCATGATTTTAACCTTCCTTAAATTTTTATTAGTTTTTGCCGAGGTTTTTCATTTATGCTAATCTAAAGCGGCGAATAGGGATATTAAAAACCGAAATCTTACCAATTATTTTTCAAAAATAACTTGACAAAACATATTAAGAGGTATTATAATAGGCGAGTCGCTAAGTGTGGCATAAAATATGGCGGTGTAGCTCAGTTGGCTAGAGCACTCGGTTCATACCCGATTTGTCGTAGGTTCAAGTCCTATCACCGCTACCAATTCCGGCCCGGTGGTCAAGCGGCTAAGACACCGCCCTTTCACGGCGGTAACACGAGTTCGATTCTCGTCCGGGTCACCAATAAAAAGCACCTGAACACTGTTCAGGTGCTTTTTATTTTTTATCCAAGTCGCAGACTTCGGATGGAATCACGCGTGAACATGCATGGCATCGCCGCAGGTGTATTATATCGCCATGGGTCTGCAAAATTTGTGGGTGTTTTAATTTTGTAATTTTTTAAAATAATGTGTAAAAAAGTAGTGAAATTATAAATGCTTTATGTTATAATCAAAATGTATAATTATATGCTTATTATAATTTATAATACTATGTGCTATTTTAAAAAGGAGGAGAAGCTGTGAGAAAGAAAATGCTTGCATTTTTAGTGGCATCTATGCTGTTGCTTTGCTCTTGCTCGTTTGGGTTGGATGTTGCCGATGCAATTATATCGCCTAAACCGTCCGGCGAGCTTTACGATATACAGCTTGCCCTCGAAAAATATGCTGATGACTCGGTAAAACTTGTTTATCCCACTAAGGGTGAAAACCGTTCTCCCATAATCTTGCGCGATATTGATAATGACGGCAAGAATGAGGCCTTTGCTTTTTATAGCACCACCACCGATGAAAATACCTCGGTTTTACATATCAACTATATTTGTTGGTTCAATAATGAGTGGGTTTCGGTTTCGGATATTGAGGTTGTGGCCTCCGGCGTTGAATCGGTTGATTTCCAGATGCTTGATGATTCGGGTGTTGCTAAAATAGTTGTCTGCTGGAGCAGATTTTCCGATATTGACAGGCATTTCTCAATTTACTCGGTCAATAAGGGCATTATGTCAGAGGTTATAAGCGGAGAATATTCGGTTCTTACAACCTATGACTTTGATTCTGACGGAATAATGGAAATTGCGGCAGTTCATCTCGACCGCGAACTAAAAACCGCAACCGCATCGCTTCTTGCTCTTTCAGAATCGGGCTTTAAGGTTACCGGTTCCTGCGAGCTTGACGGAACGGTTACGGGATATTATGAGCCTAAAATTTCCAAGCTTCCTGATGGAAGGCAGGCAATATTCATTGATGCTCAAAAGTCAACCGGAGTTATTACCGAGGTTGTATATTTGAAGGATAAGAAGCTTGTTAATGCGTTTGCATCAAAAAACGGTAAGGTTACCGAGAATTTAAAAACCTTGCGAGCATCAACCGTTTTATGTGGTGATTATGATAATGACGGTTGCATTGATATTCCTTTAGCATCAAAGCTGCCGTTAACGCTCGGAATGGCGGAATCAGATGCCGTTTATTTGACAATATGGAACAGATTTGACGGTAAAGAGCTTATTCCGTTTGCTCAATCGCTTATAAATTATACCGATGGGTATTATTTCAATATTCCTAATGCTTGGGTTGGCAAGTTTACCGTTTTAAAAAGGCTTGATTTGAAGCAGCGCATTATCTACAGATGGGATGAGGAAACTGCCGAAATCGGCGAAGAAATAATGAGGATACAGCTAATAAGCAAAAATGAATGGAACGATAATTTTGCAAGCTATGAGCAGTATTATGAAATCGCCCGAAATACAGAGTATGTTTATGCCGTTCGGTTTGGTAACAGCGCATTAAACCCCGGCAACCAGTTTGTTACTGAGAATTTTGGCTTTATTGAGTAAAGCGCCTAACCGTTTTATACTAAATAATAAGGAGTTATCAGATGAAGAGAATTTTAATTGTTGAGGACGAGCAGAATATCCGCGAGTTTGAGGTTATAAATCTTCGCCGCGTTGGTTATGAAACGGTTGAAGCAGGCTCAGGCGAGGAGGCTCTTGAAATATATGATAATGACCCATTGGGCTTTGATATAGCGCTTCTTGATATAACAATGCCGGGTATGGACGGGTTTACTCTTTGCAAGGAGCTTCGCAAGCGTTCCGAAACGCTTGGAATTATAATGCTGACTGCAAGAACTCAGGAGATGGATAAGGTAAGCGGCCTTATGCTTGGCGCTGATGACTATATAACCAAGCCCTTTAGTCCGACTGAGCTAAATGCTCGAATTGATTCGCTCTATCGC
The DNA here is from genome assembly GCA_949295415.1 of uncultured Oscillospiraceae bacterium. Lineage (GTDB taxonomy): Bacteria > Bacillota > Clostridia > Oscillospirales > Acutalibacteraceae > UMGS172. The sequence goes on along the minus strand of CASFLA010000006.1, from coordinate 1,339 downwards.
AGAATTGAGCTTGTTGAAAATCAGCCTAAAGAAATTTCTGAGGAGATAAGGCACGACGATTTTGTTCTCAATATGCGCAGACGCACACTTTCTAAAAATGGCCGCAACATTGAGCTGACTCAGGTTGAGTTTCAGATTATTGAATATCTTTTTTCCAATCCCGATACTCCGCTTGACAGAGGAGATATTTTAACAAGAGTTTGGGGCGAATCGTATTTCGGCGAAGAAAAGATTGTTGATGTTAATATCAGAAGACTTCGTATGAAGATTGAGGACGAGCCCTCTAACCCGAAGCATCTTGTTACAGTCTGGGGCATGGGCTATAAGTGGTGCACTAAGTAAGCAGAGAAGAAATATTCGAATCGCCTCGCACTAAATAATAAGTTTCAGAAATTTCCGGAAAGGAGAGAACAGAATGGATATAAGCCTTAAGTTTAAGAGCATTTCAACAAAATGGTTTTTGAATATACTGCCGATATTTGTTTTGCTTATAGTTCTTTGCGTTATAGTTGCTTCTTTAGGTATTTTGAACTATTATGAAGGTCTTATTTCCGATTCTGCGATGCAGTATGTTCGCGATATAAATCTCCTTTCTTTAACCGATAAAGAGGGTTATCCTGACGCCGCAAGAAAATATGTTGAAGAATTTAAATTCAGAGATAAGGTTGAGGTTCAGTTCTTCTCAAACGATGGCGAGATGTTAATAACAACAAACGGCTTTGCGGTTGAAAATCCTTACCCGGAGTTTGTTGATTATAAGGAAGCAGTTGCAAAAAATGAAACTGTTACCTGGCTGGGTAAAAATGATAACGGTGAGAGAGTGCTCGCCATAACCAACATCTTGCCCAATTTGGGATATGGCTCTAACGGCGCATACCGCGTTGTTGTTTCAATGGAAAAGGCCCAAAACGGCTTTGTTGCCATAGTATCGTTGATAACCATTGTTGGTATCCTGATAATTGTTTTCATCGCTATATCAGGCACTTATTTTATAAGGTCAATTGTTCATCCCGTTCGCGAGGTTACTGCCGCTGCAAGAAAAATTGCAGGCGGAAATATGAAGGAAAGGCTTACCGTTAAACAAAATAATGAAATAGGCGAGCTTTGCGACACTATAAACCATATGGCGTCCGAGCTTGAACGCGCAGAAAATTTGAAGAATGACTTTATTTCCTCGGTTTCTCATGAGCTTAGAACACCGCTTACCGCCATTAAGGGCTGGGGTGAAACGGTTAAGCTGTCGGTGGGTGAGGATAACGATATTGTTCGCCATGGTCTTGATATTATGCTCGGCGAGGCGGATAGATTATCGGGTCTTGTTGAGGAATTGCTTGATTTT
>CASFLA010000005.1 GCA_949295415.1 uncultured Oscillospiraceae bacterium | reverse complement strand
TATTCATTGCGAATTCAATAACGCTTTGTCCGCCACTCATAATAAAACCGGTAATTGCACCGATAAGTGCATCATATCCGGCGTCTTTAAGCGCATCAGTTAAAGCAAGTTTAAATGCTTCTTCGCCGTTCTTGCCTTTGTTGATATATTCTTGAACCGCGGCCGCAAAATGTGATTTATCGCCGGCTATTGCACAATCTGCAACAAGAGTCAATAAATTGCTCGAGCCTTCACCCACACCCTCGGAAAGTGAATTTAAAAGCAGTTTAGTAATAACACCACCGTCTGCACCCACAAATATTCTATCACTTATGTATTCAGTTGCCGCCTCGGCTGATGCAGATGCGATTCCGTAAGCAAATGCCTCTTGGTCGGATAAACCTCGCCCTTTTGCATCGATAACGCCGTCAGCAAGCCCGGTATTAGCAACCAAGAAACTACTGACAAGCGGAATTACAGTTACAGGATTTCCACCTGTCATTGCCGCCGCAGCGGCTCCTACGGCCATTCTTGATACGTTATCAACAATACCATAAGTTATATCATACACAACTTTATCGATCTTTGAACCTTTATCAAGCTGAGAACTTACTTCTTGGTGAACGGCGTTAAGTGTTTGCAAAACGCCGTTTGCACCACTGTAAGCATCAATAACATCGCCCTGTTTGCGATAATATGCGTATATCGATGAATTTGAGTTGAAAAAATTCTCAATATTTGCGCCGAAACTTACAACGGCTTTTGGTATTGTCAGCCCCAAATTAACAACTCCTGCCCAGCCAGGATGCGCCTCTGCGAATTTTACAAAATCAGCACTTTTTTCCTGCCATTCACGGTAGGACAAACTTTTTTCCAATTCGTTATAATACCTCAAAGCCGCCTCTGTACCGTATTTCCCGTTAATATAATCTAGAATTTGGTTTTCGTTGGCAGTCATATACTGTCTGTCACGTGCATTCCAACCGGTTTCTTTTCCGGCTTTTACATATTTATCGGCATCAGAGTCTTTGGAAAATTCCTGTGCGTATCGGTTTTCAAATTGAAGATTTAAGGCCTCTTGTGCATAGTCAAATTCTTTTTTAAAATCATCGTAACTATCAAATCCTAGTTGTTTGACCATTGAATCGCGCTGCTTTTTAAGTGTTGCAACCTCGTCCCCAACTTTAACACTGCCTTGCGGTGAATTTCTCTTGAGATTGTCGATTTTATCGTTTATTTCTATAATCCTTTTGGGAGTAATAAATGTATTAGCGGTCATCCATGAGGCATCGTAAGACAATTTTTTCTGTGTTTCAGCAGCCCGGTTATAATCCTCCTCGGTATTAAAATCCGCAACTGAAGTGTTTGCCGATTTAAAAAACGAATAATATTCATCAATATCATTCAGCGCGGTATTTACCGTTGTTGATAGTTTCCTATAATTGTCGGAACCCATGTTGTTTTTTTGAACTTCTAAAAACGAACGTATTTTACCAGCTCGTTCCGATAACTCAGCACCTTTGCCGTCATTTAAAAAACTAATATCCTTAAAATCCGAAAACGAGGCGCTAGCAGCTTTTTGTTTTAGCACATTAGCATAACTATTATAATCGTCAATAAACGAAGAAATATATTGCTCATCAACACCAAAAGTATATTTTCCTTCTTTAACCCCTTGCATAGCGCGGTCATATGCGCCCATTTGTTGCTGTGAAGAAGTATATCCATTTTTCACCCTCTGCAGAATTTCGTCGTATTTTGAGCTCATACTATCCAACCTTTCATTTATCGAGCTTATAGTAAACTATTAGTTCGGCTATATCTTCATCGCTTAAACGTCCCTCTGAGGCCCATTTTTTTAATTCTTTTTCAACATCGTTGCGCAGAGCCGGTTGTTTCGGTCCAACAAAACCGGATTTGCCCAAATCAAAAGGCATAGCTGAGAATTTTTCCTTAAACGCTTCGACGCCGGAATTTTCTGATGTCCAATAGCCATATTTACCATCAACGTTGTATCCTGCCGATTTGAAAATATTATAGTCGTCATCATCTATTCCATATGTATAACCATAATTATTAAGTGCTACTTGTTTTGCCTCTGCAGTTTTTGTATCATCGGTTAAAATAGCAATCAATTTATTCCTTGCAGTCTGTTTTGCTGACGTTAATTTGTTCTGTGCCGAAATTCTCGCCTCTTCAACCTTAGCCGCTGCATCCTGCTCGGCGTTATAAATGCTTGTGGCGTTATCAACTGCCTTCTGGCCATAAGCGGAACGGATGCTCTGCTCGTTCTGTGCCCTTGTAGTCTCAATCTCACTAAGCTTCGCATTCATAACTCTTGCGAGGGCATCAACTGCCTTTTGCTTAGCAATCGAAAGTCTGTTTTGGTTATTGGCATAGGATAACTGAGCGGCAGTTTGTTGTGTTCGGTTCAATCCCGAATCAGTAAGGCCTAAATTCGCCATATTTTCGGCTATTCTGCGTTCGTTTATTATCCTTTGAACATTGTTTTGGTTGTATAGGTCGTTATATTCCTTTTCTGTTTCGGCTTTTTGAACCTCATAATTTTCCGAAACGGCTTTTTTGCTCTCCGCGGCAGTTTTATCAATTAGCGATATTTCATCGCTCATAGGTTTTGAAAGAAGCTTCTTTTGTTCTTCTGTAAGCGTTGTTATTCTGCTCATTTTGCACCTCCCAATGTTTTATATTGAAGTGTAATAGCGTCTATCGAAAACTCGCCGTCACAGGATATGTTTATCCCGAATTTTATTGAGCCCTTAGTCCAAGGAAAGAATCTGACAGAGTTTGAATAACCGGGAGAATATATTTCCTCGTTGGCGCCAATGATATTTACGCTATGCTGGTCTTTGATGTTTTTTTCGGAAATAAAGTCAACAGTTATCGGTCGCCCTTCGTTATCCCCAAAAGATATGTTGACTATGGGCACCGATTTCAACCTCGCAGGCTGCCCAAAATCAAAAAGCTTAGTTGTGATACGGCTTTCTATTGGCTTGTGAACCATATTCTTCTTCCAACCATTGTTGTATGAATATTCACAGAGTTCATCATTACCACCAAAAGCGCCTAAAACCGATATATAAACGCCAAATTTACCGCCATACAGATTATCGTCATCTCGCAGGAAAACATCTGTTGTCCTGGTAAAAGCTATTTTCCCGGCAACAAAAAAACCGCCCTTTGCTTCAAAAGGCAGTTCCCATATATACCAAGGTATTAACTTGTTGGCGTCTTCCGACTTGGAATAAGACGAAACATAGTTGTATCCGTAGGAATTATAATCCATAAGATACACTTTATTTTTGTCAAAAAGTGCATAATATCCGTCACAATCTAACGCATAGGCTGATTTAAGGTCGCTTTCATTTTTCAACGACCTTTCTATCATTTCAGAGATTGCAAACACTGACCTCTCATTATATTGGTTTTGAGAAACAAGGGAATAAACCTTGCCGTCTGAGTTGGTCCATACAAGACGGTTTCTGCA
>CASFLA010000004.1 GCA_949295415.1 uncultured Oscillospiraceae bacterium | reverse complement strand
GATGAATTAAAGAAATATATTCATTACTACAACAACGAAAGAATTTCCTTAAAACTAAAAGGAATGAGCCCGGTGCAATACCGAACTCATTCACAAGCAATTTAATATTTAATTTTTGTCTAAACTTTGGGGTTCACTTCAATTGATGCAGGGATTTTTGTTTTATAAAACCTTATAGCCTTCATTAGTAATTGCCGATTTAATCGCATCTAAATCTGCGTTCTCATAAGTTACGGTAACAGTTCCCTCTTTATGACTTGCTTCGCAAGTGGTAACACCCGAAATTGCTGACACAGCATTCTTAATATGAGCCTCACAATGAGGGCACATCATACCCTCGACCTTAATAATTTCAGTCATTAGTTTTTTCTCCTTATCTTTCAACTTAGTTTCCGCCTTAAAGAAATTTAATCTCAAGGCGTTAGTAACAACAAAAACACTCGAAAAACTCATTGCCGCGGCGGCAAACATCGGGCTAAGCTCTAACCCTATAAAACTAAAAACGCCTGCAGCAAGCGGGATTCCAAGCATATTATAAATAAATGCCCAGAAAAGATTTTGTTTAATATTTCTTAGCGTTGCTCTGCTAAGCTTAATAGCCGTTAAAACATCGGAAAGATTGCTTTTAATAACAACAACATCGGCAGAATCAATAGCAATATCGCTTCCGGCACCAATAGCAATTCCAACATCGGCTCTTGTTAGCGCAGGGGCATCATTTATACCATCGCCCACCATTGCAACCTTGCCTTTTTCCTGCAGTTTTCTGATAACGCTTTCCTTACCATCAGGGAGCACTGAGGCAACAACCGAACCAATACCTGCATTTTTGGCAATAGCGTTAGCGGTTTTTTCGTTATCACCCGTTATCATAACAACCGCTAAGCCCAACTTTTGCATATTACCGATAGCCCAACGGCTATCTTCCTTTAAGGTATCGGCAACAGCAATCATACCGATTATTTTCTCATCATCGGCAAAGAAAAGCGGTGTTTTTCCCTCGTTTGCAACCGATAAAAATATATCATCAATATTATTATCAGAGAATTTTTTTCTGAAGAAATCGGCGCTCGCACCGTAATAAACTTTATCATCAATTTTAGCCTTTAAACCGAAGCCTACAATAGCCTCAAACTCATCGGTTTTAAAAGGCTCGACATTTTTACTTTCAGCATAGCCGACAATGGCCTTTGCCAAAGGATGCTCACTCTTTATTTCGAGAGAATAAGCAATTTTTAAAACATCATCAGCCGAATAGCTTCCAAAAGGAACGATATCGGTTACTACAGGTTCTCCCTTAGTAATGGTTCCCGTTTTATCAAGCGCAATAACTTTGATTTTGCCTATTTCTTCAAGGACTGCGGCGTTTTTAAACAATATGCCGTTTTTAGCACCAACACCGTTACCGACAACCGTTGCAACGGGGGTTGCCAAGCCTAAGGCACAAGGGCAACTGATTACTAAAACAGAAATTGCTTTTGAAAGTGCATAGCCAATAGATTTATCGAGCAATAGCCAAGCAATACCCGTTATAACCGCAATAATTATAACTACCGGAACAAAAACACCTGAAACCTTATCGGCAATTTTCGCGATAGGTGCTTTTGTAGCCGATGCATCACTAACAAGCTTAATTATCTGTGAAAGGGTTGTTCCCTCTCCTACGCGCTCTGCCTCACATTTAATAAATCCCGAAAGATTTATAGTTGCAGCAGAAACCCTATCTCCAACTGTTTTGTTAACAGGAATACTTTCACCCGTAAGCGCTGATTCGTCAGCCGCGCTTTCACCATCAATAACAACCGCATCGGCAGGAATACTCTCGCCCGGGCGAACAACGAATATATCGCCAACTTTTACATCATCAGCCGCAATTATTTTTTCTTTGCCCCGGATGATAACGGTAGCCGTTTTGGGCGCTAAGGAAATCAAGCCCTCTAATGCGCCGATTGTTTTGGTTTTAGACCTGGCTTCTAACATTTTGCCAACCGAAACCAAGGTTAAAATCATAGCAGCCGATTCAAAATACAAGCCGTGAAGCATATGCATAGCGGCTACCGAGTCGCCCTTCATAGCAACATCAGTCATACTAAAAATAACCGCAAGGCTATAAACATATGAAGCTGCAGAGCCTAGGGAAACAAGGGTGTTCATATTGGGCGCTTTCTTTAATGCACCGCCTATTCCACTCTTGAAAAAGTGGTAGTTTATAGCCAGAACTGCACTTGTTAATAAAAGTTGAATTATGCCGATTGCAACTGCATTTGAAGCAATAAAAGCAGGAATTGGGAAGTTCCACATTGAAACGCCCATTGAAAAATACATAATAATTACGGTTAAAACAACTGATGCAATAAGTTTTAATTTTAAAGCTTTAGTTTCTTTATCTGAACTTTGCTTCGGGTCGCTATCAGTGGTTACGTTGCCTTTTTTAGTTGCACCATATCCTGCCGCTAAAACTGCGTTTATTATCTGCTCATCAGTCACATCTCCATCAACCGACAAGGTGTTAGTAAGCAAGTTAACACTGCAAGATGAAACACCTTGAAGTGATGAGACGGCCTTTTCAACCCTTGCACTGCAAGCGGCACAGCTCATTCCCGTAACATTAAACTGTCTCATTTATTTCCTCCGTTTCAAAATTTCCGGTTAACCTAAAAGCTTCTCAAGTCCCTCAGTAGAATCGGTAATAGCATCTAAGGCTTTTGAAATCTGCGCGTCATAAAGAGCTGACATAAGTTCCGAGCCAAGGCCTAGCTCTTTTTGCTCTCCTGTCAGCATATTTTTAAGGACACATTTGCCGTTATTGATTTCATCATCACCGATAACAGTGCTGAAAACAGCGCCGATTTTATCAGCATATTTCATCTGAGCCTTAACCGAGCGGCCGGTAACATCGGTAACAGCAATAAAGCCCTCGTTTCTCAACATTGTGCAAATCTCGGTGCTTTTCAGCTTTGCGGCTTTACCCATTGTTCCGATATAAATATCGGGTTTTTGGGGTTCAGGGAACTCAGCACCCTGACTTTCAAGAACCATAATAAGACGCTCAAGACCCATAGCAAAGCCTAAAGACGGCATTTTAGGGCCACCCATCTGGTCAACAAGACCATCGTATCTGCCGCCGCCTAAAACGGTTGACTGCGCACCGATATCGCCCGAGACAAACTCAAAAACAGTCTTCGTATAATAGTCAAGACCACGAACAATTTTAGGGTTAACAGTAAAGCTCAAGCCAACAGCATTAAGATGCTCTTTAACGCCCTCAAAATGCTCACTGCATTCGTCACAAAGATAATCGAGCATAACGGGCGCTTTATCGGCAATCTCCTTGCAAACGGGAGATTTGCAATCGAGAATGCGCATGGGATTGCGCTCTAATCTATCCTTGCAGGTATCACAAAGTTCGTCTTTTCTCGAAGCAAAATAAGCCTTTAAGGCTTCATGATATTTACCTCTGCATTCGGGGCAACCAATTGAGTTAATCTCAAGCGAGATATTATTAACACCAACGCTTTTCAAAACCGAATCGGCAAAGAGAATCATCTCAGCATCTGCTGCAGGGTCAGCCGCGCCAAACATTTCGGCACCAAACTGATGAAACTCTCTCATTCTGCCTGCCTGCGGCTTCTCATAGCGGTAGCAGCCTCCGACATAGCAAGCCTTAACGGGTAATGCACCATGAACAAGGCCATGCTCAATAACAGAACGAACAACACCTGCGGTAAACTCAGGGCGCAGGGTTATAGAGCGGTCACCCTTATCTTGAAAGGTATACATCTCTTTTTGAACAACATCGGTTGTTTCACCAACATTCTTAGTAAAAACCTCGGTATGTTCAAAAACAGGAACTCTTATTTCTTCAAAGCCAAAAAGCCTTGCAGTATCAAGTAATTTTCTTTCAACAAACTGCCATTTACAGCTATTTTCCGGTAAAACGTCGGCAGTTCCTTTTATAGCAGTATTAAACTTAGCCATCTCTACTTCTCCATTTCAAAACGAAATTTAATCCCCACCGTTAAGCAGGGATTAAAGAATTATCCTTTGTGAACAATTTTGCGCCAATCAAGGTCGCCTCTTTCAAGACCATGGATTAGCATTTCAGCGGTTGCAATATTAGTTGCAACCGGAATATTATGAACATCGCAAAGGCGAATTATCGCCGATTCATCCGGTTCACTGGGTTTAGAAGTTAACGGGTCTCTAAAAAGGAGAACCATATCGATTTCATCGCAACCGATGCGCGATGCTATCTGCTGTGCTCCACCCTGCTCACCGCTTAAGAATTTAACTATTTCAAGACCGGTTGCTTCGGCAATAAGCTTACCGGTTGTTCCGGTTGCGAGAATGGTATGTCGGCTCAAAATTCCGCAATAAGCAATACAAAATTGCACCATCAATTCCTTTTTTGCATCATGTGCTATCAACGCTATATTCATATTAAACCATCCCCTTATAAAATATCTTTTATTTTCGGCAGCTTTATATCATTACCCGATATCCTTGCTGCTATCCTATGAATTGCGGCGGATGCCACTGATAAGGACATCGGCCTTTTGCCAAAGGAATTTATTCGCTTATCCTCAGGCACGATTCCCAAAAGCCTTGCTCTTGCAGAATCAATTATATCATCAATGCAAATCTTTTTACCCTTATTATCGCGAGGTTTAAAGCGATTTATAATAAGCCTGCATTTGATATTGAATTTTGAAAGTTCTGAAACCAAATTGCCCGTATTTTTAACGGAAATAAAATCGGTTGTTGCAACTGCTATAAAATCGGCAGTTAAACTAAGACCGCTCAATCTTTCGGCAGGTATCTGCCCCTTAGTATCAACTATAATATAGTCATATTTTTCCTGAACCTGCTTTAATAATGCAGAGAGTTTGGAAAAATCTATCGGCTGATTCAAAATCGGTGATAAAATGACGCTGACACCCTTTAATTCAGGGACAGGGACTAAAGCATCATAAAACACATCAAAATCGTTTAAAACATCAAAAAGGTCAGCAACTGTATTTTGCTCTATAGACAAAAGCGAATCAAGACATCTTGCGCCTTCATCGGCATCTATAAGCAGCACCTTTTTATCGGCATTGGAAAACGCAGTAGCAAGACCTACTGCTATGGTTGATTTTCCGCTTCCGCCCTTAGAGGAAACTAAAACAATAACCTTGCCCATATCTACACCTTTCTGTCAGTTTACAAGTAATATTTTACCATAAACAAAGCATTTTGTAAAGATAAAGAGTTACCTGAGCGGCACATTAGGCATATCTTCCTGATACGAATCTTCAGAGGTGAAGAAATATTCATCAAGTATAGCCTTTGCAATAGGACCGGTTGAAATACTGTGCTCACCGTGTTCAATAACTATTGAAATTGCAATTTCAGGGTCCTCAAAAGGAGCAAAAACAATCAGAACGCTGTTATCGGGTCCGGTTGTCTGCGCGGTTCCCGTTTTACCGCCAACATTTATCGGATAATTAGCAAAATACGCACTGGCAGTTCCTTCGGCAGTAACCGAAAGCATACCCTCTTTAACAATATCAATAACCTCTTCACTTACATCGCTTTTTGCGGCAGCTGCAGGCATATTCTGCAAGACAACATTATTTCCGGAGGCCGAAACGATCTTATTAAGCAAAGTTGTTTTATATCTTGTTCCGCCGTTTGCAATAGTTGCGGTATAGGTTGAAAGCTGAAGTGGAGTAAACGAGTTGTCAGACTGACCGATGGCAGCTGAAAGAGTTTGTCCGTCATACCAGATAGAGCCAACCGAGGAGGAATACTTAGGACCCGCCAAAACGCCCGAAGATTCCGCGATTTCAACTCCTGTTTTTTCGCCAAATCCAAATAGCCTTGAATAGTTATTAAGTTTGGTTATACCAACCTGTCTGCCGCAGTCAAAGAAGAAGTAGTTGCAGGACTTGGAAATAGAATTGATAACATTCATGGTTCCGTGGTAGTGCATACAGCTAGGCTGATAGTCTTCATAATAAGTGTATTTCTTAACACATTTAACGGTTGTATATTTATCAATGATATGTTCCTGCAGACCTGCAATTGCAACTAATGGCTTAAAGGCCGAGCCGGGAGGATATGTTCCCCTGAAAGCGCGGTCAAAAAGCGGGTCGTTAGGTCTGCTCAAAATCGAAGAATAATCGTTGTAATAATCATCGAAGCTATAGGTTGGATAATTGGCAGAGGCTAAAACCTCACCGGAATCAACCTTAGTAACAACAACCGCACCGCCCGTTATTTTTGAGCCGCCGGAATTCAGCTCTTCGATATGTTTTGCAAGAATTTCCTGCGAAACCTTTTGTAATTTTGAATCAATAGTAAGATAAACAGTATTGCCCTGCTTAGGCTGGCTCGTTATCTCACTTTTAACCATATTCCACGATTTATCAAAGTAATAGGTAAGCTTGCCGTCAGTTCCTTTTAAATAGCTCTCAAAAGCCTTTTCAACGCCCGATTTGCCAACATAATCGTTATAGGAATATCCTTTATCGGATAGTTCCTCCCATTCCTCTGAATAGATTTTTCCAATAGTTCCGATAATCTGCGTTGCAAGCTCGGGGTCTTTATACTCGCGGTAGGATGAAACGGTAATTTCAACGCCAAGAATATCGGTATAGCTTTCGGATAACGAAATCATCAATTCAGGCGAAATATCCTCCGCCAAAACAAAGGGGTTAGAAACTGAGAAATCAGCTTTTTCCATTGAATAGCGAACGCCCATAAGCAAACGCTTTTCAGCTGTTGAATAGGTTTCGAGCGAATATCTTTTTACCATCTCGATATAGCAGTTATCAACCGTTGCGTAATTATTGAGTCCTAAGCTCTTTTTAAGGGCAATAACATCGTTATCATCCTCACTCTCTGAGAACTCAAAAGGCTCATTATCAGTTAATGGCAAAACATCGTTCCATTCTTCGCCGTGGTCCTTTAAAATCTTACAAAGCGAAAGAATCGTCTTATTATAATCAGCTTTTTTGAGATACGCACTGTTCAAAGTAACATTGTATCCCTCACGATTGGTAACTATAGGTCTTCCGTAGCGGTCAACAATAATTCCTCGCGAAGCTTTAATAGTGGTGGAAATGCCTTTCAAATTTTGATTTTGACTTTCAAACTCTTCGGTTGAAATAAGCTGAAAATCAATACCGCGAACTGAGAAAAGCATAAAAACGGAAAGCATTAGGCAAATAAGAAAAACTATTCTTGGATTTTCTTTTCTCTTGGTTCTCAAAGCATCCACCTCCTTTTAAAATTCCATACTAATTTATTCTTTGGGTTGAATTTTCTTTAAAATCGGATTGACCGGGAAAAAGATTAAAATACCAACTGCCGCAGTGTAAAGAACAGACGGCAAGGTATAATTAAGCAAAACTATATGCGGTGTCGGGTCAATAAAAGCATAAAGAAAAAGCCATTTTAAGAAGAAATAAAGTGCCGAACATACAACATTTAAAACTATAGCGGCAGTAAGGTTTTTATTGAAATAATGGCTTGTAATAAATCCACAGGCAAAGCCTATAACTGCGAGCAACACAGTGTTATAGCAAAGCGTTGATGCATAAACATCAGTCAGCGCCCCTGCAACAAAGCCTATTATACCGCCCAAGGTATCGCCAAAGTAATATCCTGCATAGATAACGGCAGGCAGTATAAGCAAGGCAGACGCGGTTTTAATTTGCAGGGTTAAAAGTCCTATTGACTGCATAAGGCATATAAGCAAGCAGACAAGCATATAGCCCATAAAGGAAATTATAATTCTCGCTCTCGAATAATTCATAACTTAATTCTCTCCGCTTTGAGCAGAGCCTTGCCCAGAGTAATAGGTTATGACCATAACATCTCTTAAGTGCTCAAAATTAACCGCAGGCTCAACAACCGCATAAAGCGAGGCATCCTTAACCTGCTGCTTTATATCAAAAACGGTTCCAACAACAAGCCCTGCAGGGAAAACGCTTCCGCCCTTAGTCACAATATGGTCGCCTATTGAAACCGAGCAATCGCGCTTTAAGTTATAAAGTCCCGTCTTTCCGTTAATTGCAAGCTCGGAGCCACCCGAAACAACGCCCTCATCGGAGGTTCTCGAGTCCTTACCGCCCGCTTTGAGCGAGGGACTAAAAACGGTGCAAACCTTAGAATAAGAAGGCGCAACCTCAGAAACATAGCCAACCAAGCCCTCAGGAGTTATAACGGGATCCTTTAAAGAAACACCGTTTAAAAGGCCTGCGTTGATAGTAAAGCCCTTATATGGGTCAGTAACATCGTTGGTTGTAACGGTTGCAATCTGGAAAAGCATATCGGGGTTCTTTTCCTTGACCCCTAAAAACTCCTCATAAAACGCATTCTGCTCTAAAACCGATTCATATTCAACCAATTCTGATGAAAGCTTGGAGTTTTCTTCTCTTAGTTTTTCAATTTCTGCCAATAAAGCATTATTATCTGCCAATGAAGCTTTAAATTTATAAATCTTATCTGAAACACCAGAAAAAACCTTTTGAATAGGTGTTGATATAGCGCCTAACAAGCTGCTTATAGGAGAAGAAAGATTGCTGATGGCTGCAACCGAGGATGTTAAAAAAGCAATAGCAACAACGGTAGCTACTATAACTTTAAATTTTCTGCAAATGAAAAAAAAACAAACCGATTAATCCACCAATATAAAAATTA
>CASFLA010000003.1 GCA_949295415.1 uncultured Oscillospiraceae bacterium | reverse complement strand
TGGAAAGATAAAATGACCTCGTTTAACGGTCAGACCATTACCTATGATGCTATCGGCAATCCTTTGCAGTATCGCGATGGATATAACTTTACTTGGAACTATGGCAGAAAGCTTACCGGCATAACCAACGGAACCAATACCTATAACTATGCCTACGATGCTGACGGTTTAAGAACATCTAAAACCGTTAATGGAACTACCACAAACTACTACTGGGCAAACGGTGTTCTGCAGGCACAAAAAACAGGTAGTGAATATATTGTTTTCCTTTATGATGAAAACGGCGTATCCTATGGTTTACTGCTCAAAAACGGAACAACCGAGGAATACTATTATTACATCTACAACGCTCAAGGTGACGTAATTGGTATTGTTGACAGCACAGGAACTCAAGTTGTTGAATACACCTACGGCGCATGGGGTGAAATACTCAATGTAACCGGCACACTTGCAGATACGATAGGTCAAAAGAATCCTCTTAGATATCGTGGGTATTACTATGATGCTGAGACGGGATTCTATCTAACAGGTACAAGATATTACGATCCGGAGATTGGTAGGTTTATAAATGCTGACGGGTATGTTTCTACCGGGCAAGATGTAACAGGTTATAATATGTTTGCGTATTGTGGTAATAATCCCGTTAATCGCGCAGATCCTAATGGAACATTTTGGAAAGAAGTTGGAAACTTTTTTAAAAATGTCGGAACCGCCATTTACAATGGAGCTAAAAAGTTTGTTAAAGCCGCTGTCGGATCTTTTCAAATTGAAGGCGGTGTAGGATATGGTTTGGGTGCTTCCGCAAAAGTCGGTCCTGTAAAAGTGTCAGCTTCTGCTTATCAAGATGGACTTACTGTTGGCTTGAAAAATGGTAGTACTTATACTGCTATAAAAGGCGGTGCGGGTATATCAGCTCAAATCACTAAAAAGGCAAGTGTCGGCTTATCTACAGAATATGAACATAGATTTGAGACAGATTTAGTTAGAGATTTGGATGAACATACAACAATGTCTGCTCCGTGGGAAGTCTATAATTGTCCAAAAACCGTTAAAGATCCATTGCAGTTTAGTTTCCCAATTGTAAAACCTATTGAAGGCAATCTATCACAAGGTCTTTTTATAGGGATTAGTGCAGAAGCACATATAGGTGTTGGGGGACACTTTACTATTGGATGGGATGTAACCGAGTTTTGGCGAATACTAACAGAGTGAGAGGATAATTTATGAGAAAAAACAAAATGCTTTTGCTACTTATAATCGGCATATTGATATTTGCTGTTTTTGCCGTAATAGTGATAACTATATTTAATTCTGTTTCAAACAATCCAATAGACAATCTTTCGATAACCTATATACGAAACAGTACCGATATACAAAACGAATATGGCGAAATAATTACTATTGGAAAGAACATTTTATATGAAACTAAAAATGATGAATCCACAATAAAGACACCATATACTATAGAAACAGAAACAGGGCGTGTTATTGTGTATGTCACTCTTATGAAATGCAATGAAGAGTGGAAGGCTAGTTCATTAGAAGTAATCGAGGTGATACCAAATGAATGATAAAATCAAAAGGATATTAGCTGCAATAATCGATTTTTATATTATTTGTTTTTTATCTTCTACTTTTATCTGTGTTTTCACATTAGGAGAATTTAGTATCACACCATTTTTTATAATAGTGTATCTAACGATTTCTCTCTTGCTTCTACTTTTCAAAGATTTTATGTTTAAAAATACAAGTATAGGAAAGCGAATTTTTAAACTTAAAGTTGCAAAAACAGACGGAACAAATTTGATGATTGTTGATGTTATAAAAAGAAACATACCAATTATAATTTTATTGCCAGTGGAAGCTCTTTTGTTAATAATCAATAATAGACGAATTGGTGATATTTGGGCAAAAACCTCAATCGTTTACAATAACTGCAATATAAACAAAAGGAAAAATTAAATTTTGTATTTCCAATCCACGCTAACCACTTGCTGTTTTTCGCCATCGGTCATTTTTAAATAACCGATTTCAATCTTTGAAATTAGTTTGTTTAAAATAAACGGTGTCAATTCCGTAACATTGAGGCATTCTTTGACGGTATCTCTGAACTGCTCAACAGATATTTCGGTATTATGTTGCTCGGATATTCTCGTTTGCAAGGCGGATAGCTTTTGTTCTAATGCTTCTTGCTCTGCCTGAATATCTTTCATCAGCATTTCATAGTTACGATCATCAATAACACCGTCAGCGTGACCGTCAAACAGTTTACGCACTTTAACGGACAATTCTGCCATCCGTTTTTCGATAGAATACCTTTCTTTCTGAACGGAATCGGGTGGCAGATTGTCGGCGGTTTTGATTTGCACAAGGGCATAAAATTCCTCGTCATTTTCTACCGCTTCGGTAAGCTGCTGTATTCGTTCCAAAATGTTTTGGTATAACACCGTATAGGAAATTTGATGCGGATTTGGGCATTTGTCGGGATTAAGATAGTGATTATTGCAACGGTAATGGTGATAGTACTTTCCGTTTCGCTGCTTTGTTCCCATACAAAGACGGCTACCGCAATCGGCACAGAACACCATTCCTCTGAATATATTTTCAAAATTGTGGTGCGGTGCTTTGTGACGTGCGTGTACGAGTTGCTGAACGTTCAACCAGTCCCTACGGTCAATAATGGCTTGGTGTGTGTTTTCGACTACAATACGCTCACTTTGGGGCAGCATAACTCTTTGCTTGGTTTTGTAGTTTGCAACCTCTGCCTTGTGGTTTACCATATCCCCGATATAAACCTGATCTTTCAAGATGATCTGCACCGTTTCATAACACCAACGGCTTTTACCGTCTTTTAAGTATCGTGCAAAGCGTGTATCACCCTGCTGAAACTTGTAAACACCGGGAGTGATAACACCCTCTGCGGTCAAAATTTCGGCTATTTTCTTTGCGCTGTAGCCCGATAAGGACAATGCAAAGATACGGCGCACAATTTCTGCCGCAGGCTCGTCAACAATTAGCAGATTGCGATTTTCGGGACAAGGCATATACCCGAACGGTGCTTGTGAACTGATAAACAGTCCGTTTAAGGCTCTTTGCCTTTTGGCAGACTTCACCTTTCGGGATAGGTCTTTTGCGTACATATCGTTGAGAATATGTCTAAAGGGTGCAATATCGTTGTCATCCCGATTGCTGTCAAAGGCATCATTTACGGCGATATAACGGACACGCTTTTTTGCAAAGTAGATTTCGGTATAATATCCCGTTTGAATGTAATCTCGACCTAATCGTGATAAATCCTTGGTTATAACCATATTGACAGTACCGTTGTCAATATCGGTAAGTAACCGTTGAAAATCGGGACGGTCAAAATTCAAACCCGAATAACCGTCATCTACATAAAAATCGTGGATCAAATAACCGTTTTCTTTGCAATAGCGTTCAAGTAAGGACTTTTGTGTTTGTATGCTGGAGCTGTCACCGTTTCGGTCATCATCGTCCTTGGATAAACGGCAGTAAAGAGCTGCCTTGTAAATTTTGTTGTCAATTCGATGTGTCATATTTACCTCCTGTAAATGACAGCACAGATTTGAATTTGACAATCGGCTCTTTCAGTATATCGCAGGACTGTTGCCGCGTCCAGACATTTCCGGCTTTGCTTTGTAAACTTTGTGCGACCATTTCTGCAAACAATTCTTTAGCGGAGACCGTTCCGTTATATCGGTCAATGCTTATAATTTTCACATTGCTTTTACCCATAATCGTTTCCTCTGCATTTATTTGAGAAAAACACTTCCTCACATAATGCACTTAAAAGGGTGTTTTGTAGGGGTAAAATGCGAAAAAATTAAGGTATGACAAATGTATGATGGGAAAAGAAGAAATCATACCGACAAAAATGCAGTTGCAAACACTGTTTGCAAGGTGTAATTCAGCCGAAAGTATGAGGGCTATTCCTGCCTTGCCTTTGTTTTCAAGCAAAAATGACGGGTATATATAATTTTTTCTCTCATCTAACATTAAGATTATATTTATATATTAAATTAAAGGCGGTTCAAATTGAACTGCCCCCTAGTTCAATTTGAACCGGGGTAAAAAAACAAGCCACAAATAAATGTGACTTGTCTTAAAACTTAATATTGCCGATTGTCATTCTGTGCTGACTTTTGTTTGTATTTGCTATGATAATGTGCTATAATTAGGTTGTCAATGCTGTGCGGTACGATGCCGAGACGGGGTTCTACTACCTCAGAAGCAGATATTACGATTCTACTACGCAGAGATTCTTGAATGCGGATAGTGTGATATCCGTAAATGGTAGTTCTGTAAACGGCACTAATTTGTTTTCGTATTGTTTTAACAATCCTATCAATTTCTCTGATGACACAGGAAACTGGCCAACATGGAATGATATTAAAAATTCTGTAAATAAAATCGTTAGTGAAACAAAAAAAATCATAACAAAGGTGTCTCAAAATTTCGGAAAGGCAAGTAAAAAATTTGCTTCAGCGTTCACATTAGAACTGGGAGTAGGTTTCGGATTAAAAGGTAGTGTTAATATTGGAGATTTGGCAGTCGATGCTGGAATTAAAGCTGATTCTATAACAGGAATAATAAATCCACAAGAATCAAAAGTAGGTCAACGAGTCGAAGCAGCATTATCTGCCGGTGTAGGTCCTTTTGAATTTGGTCCAGTTATATCAGATTGGAATCCCATACAAAAAAATGATATTTACGAAAGTGATTTCAGTATGTATGAAATGGACACTGTTCTTGATTATGGTTTAGAGCTTTATTTCTTTGTTGGAGGAACTGTTAATCTTTCGATTGATTTGAAATTAATTGAAGAAAGTGTGATGATATTATTTGAATAAAATATTCAATAAAAGAAATATTATTTTGTTTTGTATTTTTGAGATACTCACCGCTATTAGTTATATTTTTTATGACACTATAGATGATTGTGTAACCACTATATATGCACCAATCATAATGTTTATAATTTATTTGCCGCTTATGGCGATTGAAAAGAATTTTATATCTGTTTCAAAAAACAAAGTTATCCGATATTTATTTACATTTCATATTTATTTTACTTTAACTCTAATTCTAATTTATTTTTTAATGGCTATATTTGTCTTTTAACAACACATAACACACGGGGACGGTTCTCCTGTCCCCTTTTCCCCTTTTCTCCGGTATCAGAATAACTGACGGTCAGCAGCTTAATTATAAATATGATTCATATAACCGATTAAGCTGGTCTAAATGGTCGCTTTTGGGCATTTCGCTGACAACGGGATATAATTATGGCAATATAAGCGTTGCGGGTCAGAAAACCGGCCTTATTTACGGCGTTAAGCTAAACGGAACTGAAAAAATAGGTTATTCGTATGATGACCTTGTTCGCCTTAAAACCAGAACGCTTAATACTTCTACACCCTTTGTTACTGAATACGGTTATCTAGCGGGTGCAAAGGTGGGTA
>CASFLA010000002.1 GCA_949295415.1 uncultured Oscillospiraceae bacterium | reverse complement strand
GCCAACGATGTTGCACTTCGAGCAAATATGTGGTATAATTTACTTGTTTAAATCAATGTAATCATAAAAATATAGTGTCGATTATTATCGAAATACAAGGAGATAAGGAATAAATGACTTAATCGGCAAAATCTTTATTGTAACGGGTTCGGGCAAATACTTTAAAAATGTTGAATTTGACCTCTAAACCAACCTTGGCATTATCCGTATTGCAAAGGACGGCACAACCGCAGAGCTTTTGTGGGGCGCACAGAAAAAAGCCGAGATTATAACCAACCCCATACACTATAAATTAAAAGCGGTTCACCCAAGCCCTCTTTCGGCTTCACGGGGATTTTCGGCTGTAAGCACTTTTCCGAAACCAACAAAATTTTAAGAAAAGAAAATTTGAAATAGATTGAATGGTAAAACCACACCCCGAAAGGCTCAAAACCTTTCGGGGTGGTTTTTGTTTAATTAAATTTTTACCGCAATCAATCGGCATACCATCAAAAATGGTATTTGCAATAGATTTTATGCCAGAGTTTTCAAATAATCCATAAAATTCTGCTTATTCTCAAGTGCTGTGGTTGTAGGTCTTCCAAGATTATCTCTTGCACCAATAGAGCACTTAACCTCAATCATTGTCAACTCATTTCTTGCCTTTGCCTTTTCCAATTCATAATCAAGTGAATCAAATGTATCAACACAAACGGCATTTGGATATCCGCATGCCTTTGCGATTGCTACCAAATCAATCTTTGCAGCAACGGTTGGCATTCCGCCGACAGTTTCGTGAGCTCCGTTATTAATAACAATATGAATCATATTCTTAGGAGCATTAGCACCGATAACCGCCATTGAACCCATATGCATCAATACCGCACCGTCGCCGTCAACACACCAGATTTTAGTGTTTGGCTTATTCATTGCAACACCAAGAGCAATACTGCTGCTATGTCCCATTGAACCTACGGTAAGAAAATCATACTTGTGACTCTGGTCATTTCCCACACGGGTTTCAAACAGTTCACGACTTGCCTTGCCGGTTGTACTTACAATCGGATCTTCGCCGGAAACTTTTACAATGTGCTGAATAATTTCTTCACGAATCATTGTATTGTCATTCACATATTGCGCATTACCGTCATAAGAAATAGCACCTTTTCGAATGACAAACGCAACATCCTTGCCTGCAGCAATAACAGTTTTAAACTCCTCCATTGCTGAAGCAACTTCATCATCGGTAGTTTCTTTGCCGATAACAAAAGTCTTAATATCCATATCTTCGAGAAGTTTAACTGTTATTTCTCCTTGATATATATGCTGAGGTTCATCGTGAATACCCGGTTCGCCTCTCCATCCAACGATGAATATCATAGGAATAGCATATACTTTATCATTTAAAAGCGAGGCAACGGGATTGATGATGTTGCCCTCGCCACTGTTCTGCATATAAACAACAGGCACTTTACCCGTCGCAAGATGATACCCTGCCGCCAATGCAGTGCAGTTACCCTCATTCGCTGCAATTATATGGTGTTTTTCATCAATACCATACGTATTCATTAAATAATTACACAGTGCTTTCAACTGTGAATCCGGCACACCTGTATAGAAATCCGCACCTATTATTTCGACTAATTTTTCAACTTTCATAACTTTTCTAACCTTCTACATACTTCTTCCAGTTCTTCGACTGTATCAATTTCTACAATCTGACTGTGTTCAACAGGATGCACCATAAGACTAAATTCTTTAATATGTTTATTAACTACATCATCCCAAAACATATTTTCATATCCCGAAATTCCATATTCGGCATTGATTATATCATATAACACTCTTGCGTCATCCTCTTTAAAGTATGCAACACCTGTCATATTATAGCAGTCATCGCCTACCTTTCCGATTCTTGTTATAATACCTTTGTCATTCTGATCAAATACCCAATCTTCGGAATGACCTTGGACCATTTTTCCGTAATAACACGATTGGCTTAATTCAGGTAAAAAAATCGAGTCGTCAGAAACATATAAATCCGCTTCACAAATAAAACAATTACCCTGAAGCAGAGTTTCCTTTGCGGCGAAAACCGATGAAATATTATTTATTTTTTCATACACAGTATTGTGAACAATCGTGATATTATGATACTTTTCCTTTAAATAATCAAATTGTTCTCCTAAATAACCTACAACCACTACAATCCTGTCTACACCGCGTTTTTGCAGTCCGTCAATAACGGTTTCAATCATAGGTTTGTTGCCGACTCTTATAAGCGGTTTAGGAGTCGTTTCTGTCAGTGGGCGCATTCTTGTTCCCATACCCGAAGCCATCAAAATAGCATTTTCCATACAACCGCCCACTTTACAGTTCATCAATCAAGTTAATGATTTGATTGATAGACATTAACCTATCATCAACCTCTTTTGCCCTGTGATATTTGAGAATGTCCTCCGCTGTTTTCTGCATTGCCGGGAAAGCACTTCTTGTAAGTTGATTAGCGTAAATTACAATATTTACGCCATGAGCGGCAAGTTCTTCTTCTGTAATTACATTAAAAGAGGACGGAACAACAACTATTGGTGTTTCCGTATTTTTTTCTCTGAACTTATCACAGAATTCAATAATTTCAGCCGGATCTTTCTTACGGCTGTGAATCATAATTCCATCTGCTCCGGCTTTTGCGAATGCAAAAGCCCTTTCAAGAGCATCTTCCATACCGCGTTCAAGAATCAGACTTTCAATTCGTGCTATAATCATAAAATCATCAGTAAGTTGGGCGTCCTTTCCTGCCGCAATCTTTGCACTGAAATTCTCAATGGTATCCTGAGTTTGGGCAACCTCCGTGCCAAACAAAGAATTCTTTTTCAGTCCGGTCTTGTCCTCGATAATAACGGCAGATACACCCATTTTTTCAAGGGTTCTGACTGTATATACAAAATGCTCTGTCAATCCGCCTGTGTCTCCGTCAAAAATAATCGGCTTTGTAGTAACCTCTGTAACGTCATCAATAGTGCGGAAACGGGAGGTCATATCAACAAGTTCAATATCCGGCTTACCCTTTGCGGTAGAATCGCAAAGAGAACTAATCCACATAGCGTCAAACTGGTCAAGTTCACCGTCACGCTCAACCACTGTCTTTTCGGCAATCAACCCGGTAAGACCGCTATGCACTTCTATTGCTTTTACAATCGGACGAATTCTAAGAAGTTGTCTAAGTCTCTTACGGCGATACTCGGGCATGGAAAGTTTTTCTTTCAGTTGTATGTCAATCTTCTTAACCTGCGGATTGTATGTGTAACCAACTTCAACGAGTTCACCGCCATATGACGCCAAACAATTCAAAACATTTTCTCTGATGACAGATTCAGGACCCTCTTTCCAGTTATCACCGTGAACCACATAATCAGGATGAATCTTTTCAATAACCTCATCATACATAATACTGTCTTGAACGATTACATCATCTACACCTTCAAGTCCCTCATACAGTTTGATACGCTCCTCAAGAGAAATAGTAGGAAATCTGTTATACTTAATGAGTGCTGCATCGGACAATGCCCCAACTACAACACGGCCGTATTTACGTGCCTGCTCAATAATATTAAGATGACCGCCGTGGATAGCATCCGTACAAAAGCAAGTGTAAACTGTTTTCATATATCTGTCTCCTCAAACAACAAAAAAATTATTGCCGGACTCATCAGAGTAATTACTTGTTATAAACCACAGGTGTGACAATATTAAACTCTTTTAATGCTTCTTTAAACACAACAAAGAAATCCCTTATATCCTGTTCATCAATAGCACCGAGAGCGCAAAGACGGAATGTATTGGTTGTAGAAATCTTGCCGGGATAAATTGTAAACCCGCGTTCATAACAATAATCATGAACCTTTTCAAAATCCCAGTTCGGATCGTCGGGATAAATAGCGGACGAAACTAAGCCCGCCCTCCATTCAGGCTTTATTACCTGACGGAATCCGAGCTCATCTAATCCGTCATTTATTGCATTGAATACCCTTGTATGACGAGCCCACTTGGCTTCTTCACCCTCTGCCCAATACTCTTTTAATGCTTCAAGCGTAGCATAAATAGTTTGTACCGGAGGGGTAAAGTGCATCTCTCCTGTCCGCTCAAAAAAATCATACTGCATATATAGATTACAGTAATAAGAACGCTTTGGATATTCTTTACTTTTTTCAATAATAGAGGTTCTGCCTACTACAAATGATAGCCCTGTAAACGCCATCAATCCCTTTTGAGCACTTGCCATACAAAAATCAATATTATCTTCGTGAACATTTATAGGTCTCATTGCGTATGTAGAAGTTGTATCAACCGTGAATATAGCACCGTATTTATGTGCTAAAGCACCAATTTCACGAATAGGATTAAGAATGCCTGTGCCCGTCTCATTGTGTGTGGTATGAACCAATGCAATATCGGGATTTTGTTTCAAAGTTTCTTCTACCACCGAAAGGTCGGGTATTTCGTCAACGGGAAATTTTAAGTCGATATGAGAAAGCCCGTAATACTGACAAACCTCAACCGCACGGGTACTGTACGCTCCGTTATTTACAACGAGAACTTTTTTTCCTTCGGGAACCAAAGAATTGATACAAACATCAATATTGATTGTTCCCGAACCGCAAAATAATACCGATGTATATTCTTCAAGGTCGCCGTGGACAATCTTGACAAGGTCCTCACGAAGTCCTTTCATCAATGAGCCGAATTCTTTTTCCCTCGGACAAATATCGGGAACTACTTGAGCGAATTTTACCGAATCTGTTGTTGTTGACGGTCCGGGGTTCAAAAGGATGTTTCTTTTAATGTTTGTTTTTGTCATAATAATCTCCATTTCGCCGCCTTAAGACAGCGGCACAAAGAGCAAAATTTGCTTGAATTATTTTTTCTAAAGAATACTGCTGATTCTTTTAATTACTATCAGCATTATATCATAAAAGCAAGGCGAAGCCTTGTAAGGTGCGACAGCACCGATTAAAATGCAAGGCATTTTAACTTTTAGTCATTCAATGTTCTCCGAAATAGTCTAAATCCTTGATTTAGTAACTATTTCGTGAGATTATTATATCATACACCCATAAAAATATCAATCATTATAAAAACTGTATTAATCCTTTAATGTAATGAAAATGTCATACACAGATACAGTAATCGGATGTAAGGGTATTACGGTATTATACCTGGATTCAACACAATTTCAAAGGGAAGTTTTTAAATTTTAATTATAAACATACCAAATCAGGTTTTTATGATTTACATAGGGTTCTGATATTTTTTTCGGAACCTGTGTTACACGCTTATACCCGTTTTTGTCATAAAAACGAATTGCACGTGCATTTTCGGTGGAAACGCACCAATAAATATTTTTTAAACCGATTTCTTCCAGTCCCATTTCAAGGATTGTTTTCATTCCGTATTTAGAATAACCCTTGCCCATTGCTTTACTGTGAACTGTTATTGCAAATTCCGCAGTCCCGTTTTGTTTGTCAATATGTTTTAAACTTACAGTACCCATATATTCATCGTTTTCGTCAACAATTGCAAGGTTTAGGTTTTCTCTGTCATTTTTACTTGCCTTAATAAACGCCTCGCAATCCTGTAACTTCTTTTGGGCAAAATTTGCCGAAAGATTTTTAACTACGCTTTCATCGTGCATCCATTCAAGCATTGTCGGTGCGTCTTTTAATTCTAATTGTCTTAATTTCACAACCGTATCTCCTATTTAATTCTATTTTCAAGAATATTTAAAATATCGCCGATACAGGTATTTGATTTATCTATAAAAAGTTCGTTTATTATTTGGGTCCGCTTTTCTTTAAGCGGGTCAACACCGTTCATAAGCGATATTAAACATTCTTGCAGTTCTTTTTTATTATTTACAATATAGCACCCTTCAAACATACGGCTTGTAAATTCGGTAGGCGTTAATATCATATTAGAGGCGCAAAACACAAGCGGCTTATTCATTAAAAAATATTCCGGCAAAATTCCCGAAACATCGCCTACAAGCACATCGGATTTCCACATAGTGGTAATATAATCTTTTCTTGTATCAATTTCCACATTAGGAAGATTACGGCAGGATTCTTTGTAAAATTCCGCTTCCTGTTTCGTCATGTCCCCGGATTTTACGAAGTTTTCAAACGCTAAAGGATGCGGTCTAATCATAACCGAAGCATTTGGATTTTCTTTTGCAAATTCTAAAAACAAATCCTTATACTGAAAGAAATTAGTGCCTCCTAGTTTAAGGTCGGTAGTCCATCTGGGTGTCCACATCACCTTAAAGTCACCGCCGATATTATCCCACGCATCGGTCGGGGTATTGCTTTCACCCAATATATATCCCGAAGCCGGATTACCGCAGTAAACACTTTTCCGCACACCTAAAAAGTGTGAAAATTTGAAGTTGTTTCGGTTAGCTTTTGCTGCATAATCATTATCAGCAAAATAACAGTACGTGTTTCGGAGAAAATCTCTTCTTAAGCAAATATCCGCATCTTCTTTAAGAACAATAGAAGCATAAAGCACCAAGCATACTTTAGCATATTTTGAAACAACACCGCTTGAATATTGCATAGGCATATAGTAATTATACGGGCGCAGGTAAAAAACATAGTCCAAATCAAGTGTTTTTAAATCCAACCAATTATTTTTTCCAATCAACGCATTTACCGCATTATATCCGTTGCTTTTATAATAATCGTAAGTGTCGTTTTCCAAAGAATCGGGGTTTTCCAAACAAAAATCCGAAATGCGCAACGGAAGACAAACAACAACCGGCTCAAATCGGTCGTCTTTAAGCATTTCACGGTATAAACCCTCTACTTTGTTCCATGCCGGAATATACTGACCTATAAATCCAACCCTAATAGGACCCGGTTTTCTTTTTTTAGTGTTTTGCAAAATCAGTTTTATTGCCGCCTTAAAATCGGAAATGGCAAACTGTAATTTTTCTTTCACTATTATTGACCCTTTTCAAAATGGATTAAACGGTTTTTAATATACTTAAATTCCTCTTGACGCCAAAAGAAGATTAAACTTACTGCCGCTACAATAACCGCACAAACAATTCCTTTAATTAAGAACACCGGAACAGACGGGGTTAAGTCAATAAGCTTAAACAGTCCGTAAACGCCGACTGCTTCCAACAAAAACAACACCGTATAGGAAGTGTATTTTTTAACATAGTCCCAAAAATATTCTCTGTAATATTTATAAATTACCGAATAAATTCTGAAAACGGTTGTAAAGATATCTACAACAAAAGTTCCCATAATAGGTCCGATTAAACCGAACGGGAAAATAAGACCTATTGAAATTACAAGGTTTACTATCATAACAAATATTTCCTGACGTTTCAGCGAACGGAATTCGCCCAAAACTTCAAGCATAATTGATAACGGCTGATACATACTGTGCAAAAAGAAATCGAACACTAAAATGACAACAAATGCAAAGGGTGCTACAAACTTTTCGCCGTACCACAATAATATAAAATCGTCAAGCAACAGCACTAACTCTACCGCACAAAACGAAGAATATATAAACTGAAAAATCTGATAACTTTTAAGCAAAAAAATATGCCGTTGCTTGTCGTCTGTTTCCTGCAAAACATTTCCGAATGCCGCACGCACAATTCCCGCAAGCATTGCAGCAAGTGTAAATAACTGAAGAACAATACTGTTGTAATTTGTAAACACCGTTACGGCTGTAAGTCCCAAAAAAGCGGATATTATTGTGTTGTCGGTATTTGAAAATACATAAGCGCTTATTTTATTGGGAATAAGTTGTTTTATATTTGCAAACAACGGTCCTGTTTCTTCTTTTCCAAAGCCCTTTATATCCTTTAAATATTTATGGTTTTTATCGCAAAAATAGCTTATAACGAAGTTCGCAAGAATACCTTGTGCCGCAGATAAAATCACGAAAATATAATAATTTTTGAATATTGCAATAGCCACAATTTTAAGAACCGAACCTAATATATTTATTACAGTATCAACTATATACATTAAGTGAAGTTCTTCGCACGCCTGAAGATAAATTCTTTTATGAACAAAAAAGTAGCTTGCGGCACTGCTAATTACGTTTATAATAAATACAATTTGCAAAAAAGACTGAGAATAGGGGGCTTCTTTTATTAAAAACTGAATAAAAAAACTTAAAACTACGCCTACCGCAATCATTCCGATTCCGATGATGTTATAAATCCGCTTTGTAGCGTTAAGGATTCTTCCTATTTTTTCATAGTTCTTTTCTGCAATGGGCTTATATAAATCAAACTGAACCGCTATACCCAATCCCATATCTGCAAGGTTTAAAAGTCCTAAAAGGTCGGCAAAAAGCGAGTTAAGTCCCAAAAGTTCTTCGGTTAAGAACATTATGAAAAGTTTCCTTGAAACAAATGCAAGCAGTATAGTAACTATCTTGTTGAATATACTGAATACCGAGTTGCGTATTATCTTGCCGCTATGCGTCATTTAAGTCCTTTCCTCCGTTTATCTGCTATTTTCTGATAAATTTCCGTATGATTTGTTTTGCGAAAATCGTCCTGTATTTTACTGCTGTTTTCGGCGGTATTTTATTAGAAGCAAAAAAGCAGTTTATTTCTTTTCTTAATTCCTTTTCATATTCCAAAAGACGGTTCACAACGGCAAAACCGTGTTCTGCAAGAGTGCGTTTTAAAACTATTTCAAAATAAGTATTCTCTTTCAAAAAATCGGAATACTTTTTTAAAATTTCAATTTCCGAAGTATGTATTAACTTTCTTCGCTTTGCAAGATTAGCGTTTGCAGTCATAGAACTCATGGAATTTTGATTTATTCGGTAATAGATGAGATTTTTATTCAAAAAGGCAAATTTTGTTTCGTTTTGCTTTAATATTCTAAGCCAAAATTCAAAATCTTCCACCTTTACGTTTTGGTCATAAAACCCGAACTTTTCATAAACACTCATTCTAACCATAGCGGCAGGGGCAGATATTTCATTGCAATATGCCACCCTTTCAAAAAAACCGTCAGACGAAAAATCAGGAGATGTCGGATAAATAACATCTCCGCTGAAATTGGGATAACGTTGCTCCTCGGATACTTTTAACCCGTTAGAAACTACAACATCGACATCCGGATTTTCTAAAAGGAAATTTACCATTTCCAAAATAGCATCAGGCGGCATACAGTCATCGCTGGCTATTGTTTTCACAAATTCGCCCTTTGCAATTTCTAACATTCGGTTAATATTTCGGGTTACACCGCAGTTTGTTTCGTTCTTTAAAATTACAATGTTTTTAAACCTATTTTCTAATTTTTCCTTATAGGTCAGTATTTTTCGGTAGGAATTATCAGGCGAGCAATCGTCACAAATTAAAACTTCAATATTAGGGTAGGTTTGCTCTAAAATACTGCTAAGGCAATCGTCTAAAAAGTTTTCGTGATTATAACACGGAATTATAATTGAAACCAAGGGTAGTTTATTCATCTTTGTTCTCCAAAACGGCGTTATACAAATTCATATATTTTTGGCTTACCTGATCTATTTCAAAATTTCGGAAAGCATAGTCGTATATTTCTTCTTGATTAAAATGAGGTAACATTTCAACCATTTTTTCAATACCGCCTACCAATGCTTCGGTACTGCCACGGTCCACAACAATTGCAATCTTATCATTAACCAAGGAATTTGCACCGCCCGAACGGGTAACCAGCATAGGTTTTCCCAAAAGCAGTGCTTCTTCAACCGAAACACCCGAACATTCGTAAATACTTGCGGAAATATTAAAATCCATTTGGGAAACAAGCGAATAAACCTTTTTCTTTTGGCAGTTACCGTGGAAAATTACACAATCCTCCACCTCAAGTTGCTTTGCCATATCTACATAGTAGTCAAAATAATCTCCGCCGCCCACAATATGCAAAACTATAGGCATTCCACGCTTTTTAAGTTGGGCTATGGCGGGAATTAAAAATTGATAACCTTTAATATCCTTACTGTAAAAAGCGGCAACTATACAACAGTTGATTTTACCGTCTATACGGTAATTAACCCCGTCATTTCCTATGACTTCGGGCGAATAAATACCATTATAAATCACTTTGAAATTGCATTGCGGGAAATTAGACTTCATTTTATCCATAGAGTCTTTAGAAACACAAATATTCGCTTTACTGTGGGAATAAGCAAAATTAACCTGTGATTTGATGACCTTTTTATCCAGCGTAAAGTGTTCAATGGGGTTATGCTCGGTAATTACAACCGGTATGCCGTATATTTTCCCGAACAGCGTAACCGCAAAACCGGCAGGGATAGCACAATGTGCGTGAATAACATCGGGTTTGAATTCTTTACAAATTCTTTTAAGATCGCAAATAATGTTTACTATTTGAACACCTAACCCGATTTTAGGAATTTTAACCTTTGGAAGCCGTCTTCTGTAGGTTAAAAGCCCTCTTTCCTCAGCTTTTTCAAACTTTGAAGGCAGATTTTGGTCATACGGATAATAAAGCGCCGTATCGCAGTAAGGTTTTAACGCCATAGATTGCTCGTAATGGAACACCCCTGCTGACATAACTTCGGCATTTTTCGGACTATACCAACTGACAACCATTAACACCTTCATAATTAACTGCCTTTCTGTAGTTTATTATTGGAGCGAAATTATACTATCAATAAATGCAAGTTTTTTGCCAAGCATTTTAAATAGCGGTGCGGTGGCTTTGTTGTAAACCCACCAGCAACAAAAACATATTAAAAAGATTAACGGTACTGTAAGAGAAATATGCAAAATCAAAATAAATAAATTTTTGTTTACAATGCTTGCAATTCTTATATGCGGTAAAAACATTCCGTGCAATAAAAAGCAGGTAAATGCTCCTTTTGCAAGGGTGTTGATGATTTTACTTTTGACTTTTATATCTTTAAAAATTAAAAATATTACTACTGCACAACATATTACCAAAGGATTGCAATATGCCCTTGCTATTTGAGGTTGCCAAAGTTGCCACACCGTGAGTACTGCAACCAAAGCGACCAAAACCGCAATTAGTTTTGATAAAGAAAAATTGAAATTTTTACGTTTTAAATATGCCCCGATTAAATACATAAGAGCAAAATTTATAATGCTGTATCCGTATTGACTGCCGGCGGTATTGGTGGTGTAAATTCCGGGGTAAGCAACTCCCAACTTTAAGCAAACCGAATCAATAAACGTTGGCCAAAACGAAAACAGCAACAAAGATAAGCCGACAAAAATACCGAACTGCTTATCACTCAAATGACTTAAAAGAATATTTATGTAAGGGGAAATTAAGTAAAGCGTAACATAAAAAGCAACAAAATAGTTATTGGGTATTAGCGAATACAATGCGCCGCTAACCGTAATTCCGCCGCCCGAAACAATTGACGAAAACAAATAAATACCTAAATTTATTACCATTACCTGAACAATAAGTTCAACCGCTTTTATTATTCTTCGTTTCCCGTTTGTGCTTAAAAAATAACCCGAAATAAGAACAAAAAGGTTTACCGCACAAATGCAAAGTCCTTCTAAAATCAACAAAAAATAATAGTTCAACGAGTTTTCATTAACAAAAGAAAATGCCTGTGTGCCGTTATAATGAAGAATAACAACGCCGCAAATGGTTAAAATCCGTAAAAGTTCAATATTTGACTCTCTTACTTTTCTTTCGGAAGTTTCGGTTTTGTTACTTAAACTTATTGATACAGTCGATGACATAAGTTATCTCCTCATCGGTCATTCCATAATAAAGCGGAAGACTAAGCTCGGTTGCGCTTATTTCCTCTGCTATGGGAAGTTCACCTTGTTTAATGCCCAAACCCCTGTAACATTCCTGCATATGCATTGGGATAGGATAATGTTTATTAACTCCTATTCCGTTTTCTTCCAAGTAACTTGCAAGCCGATCACGTTTATCAGAACGGATAGCAAAAATATGCCATACATGTTCACATTCGGGTTTTACATAAGGCAATATAACCGACGGATTGGTAATTCCCTCAAGATACTTTTTTGCAATTTCCCTGCGGTTTTGATTCATTTTATCCATAAAAGGTATTTTTGCGGATAAAAACGCTGCCTGCAATTCGTCAAGACGAGAGTTTGTGCCTTGATAAATATGATGATATTTATAATCCGAACCGTAATTACCTAATGCCCTTGTTTTTTCGGCTATTTCTTTACTGTTGGTAACAATAGCACCGGCATCGCCCAAAGCCCCCAAGTTTTTTCCGGGATAAAAACTAAAGCCGGCCGCATCACCGAAAGAACCGATAATTTTTCCTTTATATGTAGCGCCGTGCGCCTGAGCGCAATCTTCAACAACATACAAATTATGCTTCTTTGCAATTTCCATAATCGGGTCCATATCGCATGCTTGACCGTAAAGATGAACCGGCATTATGGCTTTGGTTTTATCGTTTATTTTTTCTTCTATTAAATCGGGGTTGATATTAAAGGTTTTAATATCCGGCTCAACAAAAACAGGTGTTGCACCCACATAAGTTACCGCAAGTGCGGTTGCAATAAAGGTGTTTGAAGGGACAATAACTTGGTCGCCCTTTGTTACTCCTAACGCTTTAAGCGAAAGCATTAACGCATCAAGACCGTTTCCGCATCCTACGCAGTATTCGGCATTGCAGTACTTTGCAAATTTTTCTTCAAATGCTTTATCCTCTGCTCCGTCAATATACCAACTGTTTTCAAAAACACGTGTAAATGCCGCACGAAGTTCCTTGTCTAATTCACGTTCCATAGGCAAAAATGTAACAAAAGGTATTTTCATTATTTATTCTCCTTAACCATTTTTATAAAATCGTCATAATTGCGAATATAGTCCAACTCGTCATAAGGACGCGAAGCAATTACCAAAAGTACTGCGTCTTTTGTAAAATCGTACATTTCCCGCCACATATTATTGGCTATATATAAACCCTCGTAGGGTTTATCAAGCAAAACTTCTTGAGTTTCAAAACCGTTGTCCAAATGTATTTTACAACTGCCGCTCACACAAATTAAGATTTGTTCCAAATCATAGTGGGCGTGAAAACCGCGGCGAACGCCGTCCTTTGTGTCGTATATATAGTAAACCCGCTTAAACTCAAACGGTAAATCCTTTAGTGCCTCAATAGCGACCAACTGACCTCGCTCGTCACCGTGGGGACTAAATGTATACTTTATTATCTCCATACTTCTGTTACAGCACAAAAAATGCCGATTTCCTTTCCGATATTTTTAACGGCCGGCCACCTTATTAAAGAAATCCAAACCGTAATCATTGCTCTTGTAATTTTTTAATACAAACTTTTGCTTTAAACTGTAAAAATTGTTATCTGGCAAAGTTAGGCGATATAAATAATACCTTAACTTTTTATTATTTCTTATAAGGTCGAATCTTTTTATTGCATTATTTATATACTTTTTTTTCGGGAAAGCCCGATTAAGCCAACCGTAAAAACTAAGAAAATCATCAAATATACGGTTAGAACCATTGCTCTTTTTTGTGGAAATTCCCGTTCCGTATTCATAAAAAACCACATATTCATCTGTTTTAAGGATTCTTTTTCCCTCTAAAGCGAATAGTTGCGTGATTGAATCTTCGGCATAAATAACAAGACCTGCAATTTTAGATAATCCCTCTAACAAAACCGAAGTTTTATAAAAAAGTGCAGCACCGCAAATAAAATCAGAATACTTTATAAGGTGTTTGGCAATTTTCCCCGAATTATAGTTGTTATAGCAAAAATACGGTTTATCGCATATCGGTTCTTTTATGTTTACTGAATTGAAATTACCATCCAAATAATAATAAACAAGATTACCGAAAGCAATATCCGCATTGTTTTCTTTCATAAATTTAAGAACATTAAAAAGGGTAATTTCACTGTAGAAATAATCGCCGGGAGAAATGGGCTTTATTACTTTACCCTTTGCCTGTTTGACCGCATCATAAAAATTTATTACCGTTCCTTGATTTTTGGGGTGAGTAACAAATTTATAATCGGTAAATTTGTATTTTTCCATAATTTCTTCAATTTCGCTTTTGTAGAAATTATCCGAACCGTCATCGGCAATCAGAATTTCGTAAGAAATATTTTTTTGCAGTAAAACAGATTTCAATGTTGAAAGAAGCTTACATTTATCGGGGAAATAGGTTAAAACTATAACCGAAATATCACAACTCATTACAAAATCACTCAATAATTAAAATTTAAAAGTATCCTTTATTCCTAACCATTTTTGGTCTTTGTCACTTAAATTAAGGGGTGTACCGTCCGAAAGGGTATATCCGTCTGCCGAAGCAGTGCCGTTATATTCACCCAAAAGGTTGGGCCACTTTATTCCGATTTCGGGGTCATTCCAAGCAAGACCGCCCTCGTCACCCGGGTGGTAAAAATCGGTTACTTTGTAGCAAAATTCCGCCGTATCGCTTAAAACCAAAAAACCGTGAGCAAAACCTTCGGGAATGTAGAACTGCTTTTTGTTTTCTTGGCTGAGTTCAACACCGAACCATTTGCCGTAGGTTTTACTGTTTTCACGCAAATCAACCGCAACGTCAAAAACTTTGCCTTTAATTACACGCACAAGTTTGCCTTGCGGAAATTCTTTTTGGAAATGGAGTCCCCTTAATACGCCTTTAACCGACATACTTTGATTATCCTGAACAAACTCCATATTAAGTCCTGCTTCTGCCATATCACGCTTATTGTAGGTTTCGGTAAAATAACCTCGGTTATCGCCGTGAACCGCAGGTTCTATTATGTAAAGTCCTTCTATATCACACTTGGTAACCTTAATTTGTCCCACTTTGTTCAATCTCCTTTAAATAGCGTGAAAGGGCATCCTGCCAATCGGGCAAGGGTTCAAAACCGTTTTTTACAAGTTTGGATTTATCCAAACGGCTGTTAAACGGTCTAGCCGCTTTGGAAATTCCGTATTCTTCGGTTGTTACGGGAACAACCTTTGTGTTATACCCTGCCTGACGGAAAATTTCGCAGGCAAAATCATACCAACTTATATATCCGCCCTCATTTGTGGCGTGGTAATAACCATATTTTTCGGTTTCCACCATATCAACCAGCAATCTTGCAAGATCAAGCGTGTAAGTCGGTGTGCCGATTTGGTCGCAAACCACACGCACGGTGTCATACTTTGCACCTACATTAAGCATTGTTTTTATAAAGTTTTTACCGTTAAGACCAAAAACCCAAGCAATACGAACAATAAAGTATTTATCCAAAATACTGCTTACTGCTTTTTCGCCCTCTAACTTGCTTTTTCCGTAAACGCTTAAAGGGGCATAATCCTTACAGTCGGGGTCCCACGGAGTTTCCCCCTGACCGTCAAACACATAGTCGGTGGAAATATATACCATTTTGCAGTCAAGTTCTTTGCATGCTTTTGCAATATTTTCCGAACCCTTTGCGTTTATTTTAAATACTTTTTCAGTATTTTCCTCGTCTTCGGCAGCATCCACCGCAGTCCACGCCGCACAGTGGATTACCACATCGGGTGTAATATCACAAATTACGCTTTTTACTGCAATTTCATCTGTAATATCAAGTTTTACATAATTCGAAAATTCGGAAGAATCTAATATATCACTTCCTATCGGTTCATGTCCTTTGGCTTTGAGACGGTTCATAACATCGAACCCTAACTGACCGCCGACACCTGTTACAAATACTTTCATTATCTGTTACCATACATCTTATCATAATAGTTTTGGTATTCGCCCGAAATAATAGTTTCCCACCATTCCTTGTTATCCAAATACCACTGAATTGTTTTTTGAATACCATCGGCAAATTTTGTCTCGGGCAACCAACCGAGTTCGTTGTGAATTTTAGTAGGGTCGATAGCGTATCTCATATCATGCCCCTTACGGTCGGTTACATAGGTAATTAAACTTTCGGGTTTGCCGAGTGCTTTACAAATGATTTTAACAATGTCAATATTCTTCATTTCGTTATGACCGCCGATGTTATAAACCTCGCCCACACGGCCTTTGTGAATAATAAGGTCAATTGCTTTGCAATGGTCTTCAACATAGAGCCAGTCACGAACATTTAAGCCCTCGCCGTAAACCGGAAGCGGTTTATCGTTCAAAGCGTTGGCAATCATAAGCGGAATTAACTTTTCGGGGAAGTGGTACGGACCGTAGTTATTGGAACAACGGGAAATGGTTACCGGCAAACCGAATGTGCGGTGATATGCCAATACCAAAAGGTCTGCACCTGCTTTTGAACTTGAATAAGGTGAAGAAGTATGAATGGGGGTTTCTTCTGTAAAGAAAAGGTCGGGGCGGTCAAGCGGTAAATCGCCGTACACTTCGTCGGTAGAAACTTGATGGTAACGGGTAATACCGTATTTACGGCAAGCGTCCATCAAAACAGCAGTACCCATAATATTTGTCTGCAGGAAAATACCGGGATCTTCAATAGAGCGGTCTACGTGGCTTTCAGCGGCAAAGTTTACAACAATGTCGGGTTTTTCTTCTTCGAAAAGTTTATAAACTGCCTCTCTGTCGCAAATATCGGCTTTAACAAATCTGAAATTGGGGTTGTCCATAACCGGAGCCAAGGTTGACAAATTACCCGCATATGTAAGTTTATCAAGGCAAACAATTCTGTAATTCGGGTATTTTTTTAACATATGGAAAACAAAATTGCTTCCTATAAATCCTGCGCCGCCCGTAACAATAATATTCATAACTCTTACTCCTTTTAATTAAACAATGTCTATATGTTTTCCGTCAATAACATCTTTTAAATACTGACCGTATTGGTCTTTCTTTGAAGCTTCGTAAACTTCCAATACATCATCTTTGGCGATAAATCCGTCACTCGGTCTTTTGTTGTATAAGTCAACCTCATATCCGTTAGACCTAAAAGCCTTTGCTACTATATTTTGATATCCAAAAAATTTTGGACAAAAAATCAACACTTTTTTACTGTTTTGATTCACAAAAAACGCTCTTTGCCGATATAAAAAACAATGCTTTTCTTTTAAGCAATACCACTAATATAATTAATTGTATTATAGCTAACCAAGAGCATAAAGTCAATTACTATGTTTCATATAAAAACACTAACCTCTTGCCACTTTACCGCTTTTATGCTATGCTTGTGCTACAATAGGGACAAAAAATCTGCCGAAGATTTTCCTTCGGCAGATTTTTGTTTAAATGTTTTTAGTTAAGTCTTGTAAGGCAATTCCTAAAATCTCAGTTAAAGCCTCTTTAGATTCTACGGGTGTAAGACCCTCACCCAATGTTTCTATTAAAGTTCCTATAACCGCAACTCTTTCGTTATTGATTTTTCTTTCGGGTTTTAAATCATCATACATTTTTTCGTAAAGAGCAATTAATCTTTGATTAGTTGCTTCTCTTGCTTTGATGATTTCTCCTATTGCTTTGGCTTGTTCTTGTGTTCCAACATCGCCCGGACCGCCCGATTTCATTTTTCCAAGTTCAGAAATTGCATCAGTGAGAAATGCTTGACCGAGCGAGATTTCCTCTAATTTGCCTAACAGATAGTCCATAGTAAGTTTTTCCGAACGTTGTTCTGTTGTTGAAGCAAGCAAATTGGCTATTGTTTCAGCAGTTTCTTTGGGAGTTGCATTATCGTTAGGTGTGTTGTTATTAATAGAATCTACTTTTTTATTTTCTGACATTATTTTGTCCTCCAATTCGACATTTGGCGGACACGCAAGGCATATAGTGTTTTCATTTATGAAGCGTGCCCTGCCATTTTTTACAAGACCTTTTGCCCTTTTTGGGTAGGTCGCCTCATATTCGTTTCCTTGTTCATCTACAACAACAATGTTTTTTTCTATGGGTATCATCCCCTTATTGTAAATGTGTGATACTGT
>CASFLA010000001.1 GCA_949295415.1 uncultured Oscillospiraceae bacterium | reverse complement strand
TTTTCATAGCTTTTATCGTTGTTTAATTTTCAAGGTCCGATACCGCCCTAAATCCGCTTTATGCCGCTCTACACAGCATTCCCTCGTTTTGGGCGCTCGATTATATTACCACACACATTTCCTAAAGTCAACACCTTTTTTTATCTTTTTTTGAAAAAATTTTTAAAGGTGTTTTCTTTTGGTAAATTAAGGCATAGCACCACTATTATTACCCTTAAAATGATGCCATAATCATAAAATTTTTAAAAAATCATTCCACCAAACTTAGCAGAATGATTTTTACATTACATATTAGGCCAACTGTTTTCGCATAACACTTAAAATAACCTTTTCTCTTCTTGAAACCTGAACCTGAGTCATACCAAGCTGCTCGGCAGTTTCACTTTGAGTTTTATATCTGAAATATCTTAAATAAATCAGTTTTCTATCGTTTTCAGGCAGTTTTTCCATAACCTCAGAAAGCGAAATATTTTCAATCAGTTTTTCACTTTCGGGTTCTACCGAAATATCATACTCGCCTATTCCGTCTTCACTTTCGCAGGTCAGCGATAATGTTGGTTGTGCGGCAAGCAGGGCTTCTGCTACACTTTCAGGTGAAACATCTAACGACTTTGCAATTTCGCTGACCGTTGGTTCTCTTCCAAGAGTTTTGCTGAGTCTTTCATTTTCTCTTATAGCCTTTAAGGAAAGTTCCTTGAGTGTTCTGCCAACCTTAACGCTTCCGCCATCCCTAAAAAGTCGCTTTATCTCGCCTAATATTACCGGCACTGCATAGGTTGAAAACATAAGGCCTCTTGACTCATCAAAGCCTGAGGTTGCTTTAATCAATCCGATACAACCTGCCTGAAACAAATCGTCATACTCTATTCCCTTACCCTTGAACCTATTGCAGCAGGAATGAACAAGCCCCATATTCTTTTCAATGAAAGCATTTCTATCTGTCATTTTCCGATTGCAGTTTTTTTTGCATTGTGACCGTTGTTCCCTTTCCTACGGTTGAACGAACCTTGAGTTTATCAGTAAAGGTCCCCATAACTGCGAAGCCGAGTCCGGCGCGTTCCTCTCCTCCGGTCGTAAAAAGAGGTTCCATAGCCTTTTCAACATTTTCGATACCGCAGCCGTAATCTCTTATTCTGATTTTTACGGTAGCTTTATCAACGCTTACAGTTATGTATATTTTCCCGACCGATTCTTTATACGCATGGACAATGCAGTTTGTTACCGCCTCTGAAACAGCAGTTTTAATATCGCAAAGTTCTTCAACCGTTGGGTCGAAGCGCGCTATAAATGTTCCGATTGCAATTCTGGCAAAGCTTTCATTTGCCGAAACCGAAGGTATAATAAGTTTCATTTCGTCCTTTTTCATTTTTATCCCCCATTAGTCTAATTTAGCCAGGCGGTCAAGCCCTGCCAGTTTCATAACCTTACCAATTTGAGGTGAGGTGTTTGTCACATGAAGTGCGGCTCCCGTTGGTTTTAGCAATTTATATCTCCCCATGACAAGACCGATTCCCGAGCTATCCATAAATGTAACATCTCTGAAATCCAATACCAATAATGTTGGAATATTCTTCTCAACCGCCGCATCTATTTCATTTCTGATAACGCTGGCTGTGTGATGGTCTATTTCTCCGTCCAAAAAAGCGGTAACGACCTCTCCGCTTACGGTTATTTTAACCGGCATAAATATTTCTCCCTTTTTGAAAATAAAAAATCCGCTATGCTTAAATCATAGCGGATAGTTGATGAAAAATATGTCAAAACTTATGTGATTATTTTATATTGTTTTGTCGCTATTTAAAAGAAGCGGTCTTATATCCGAGGAAAGATATAGCGAGCCAAAAACAATAATGGGTTTGTTTGCTTCTTTTGCCAAGGCTATTGCCTTGGTATAGCTTTCTGCCGCAACTGAATCGCTGCAAAATTCCTTGCAATTCTCAGCCAACTCTTCTGCTTTCATCGTTCGGTTATTTGAAGCAACCTCAACGGCTATCATTTTTGAAAAATGGCCTGAGACCTTACTGATGGCGTCTTTAACATCCTTATCAGCCATAAAACCGACAATAGCGATAGCGTTATTTATTTTCAAGTCACTTAAAACCTTATCTAACGCAGCGGTGCCGTTTGGATTATGCGAACCATCAAGTAACAGCAACGGTTCTTCGCTTATAACTTCACATCGCGCAGGAAACGCGGTTTTTAAAAGACCTTTTTTAATAGTTCCATCGGTAATATCCTTGAACACATTTTTAACCGTTTCAATAGCAACAACTGCATTGCTAATCTGATGCTTGCCAAGGAGTTTTATTTTATACTCACTGTTTTTATACTTAAATGTTTGACTGCCTATGCCGCAATCTGTAATTTCGGCATTTTTGGCATCTGCACATACGAGCGTCGAGCAGTTATAAGCGGTTGTTTGAGCTATAACCTCGAGAGTCTCAGCACTATTATCGGCAGTTGTTATGACAAAGCTATCTCTTTTAATTATACCGCATTTTTCGGCGGCAATTTTCTCTATCGTTTCCCCTAAAACGCCGGTATGGTCAAGGTCAATTTGGGTAATTATCGAAGCGAGAGGCTTTTTTATGACATTGGTTGCATCAAGTCTGCCGCCAAGACCAACCTCTAAAACGACAACATCGCAGCCCCTATCGGCAAAGTATTTAAAGCCTAATGCGGTAATAAACTCAAACTCGGTTATAGGGTTTTTAGCATCAGCTATTTTCTCTGACGCAGTTTTGATAATTTCGGTCCATTCAGCGAGTTCTTGGTCACTTATATATTCCCCGTTTATCTGAATACGTTCATTAAATGCCACAACAAACGGCGAAATATAAAGGCCTGTTTTAAGCCCTGCTTCTCTTAGAACAGAACTGATGAATGAAGAGGTTGAGCCCTTGCCGTTGGTTCCTGCAACATGAATATATTTCAATTCATTCTGCGGGTTACCCAATTCATTTAAAAGGCGGCTTATATTTTCTAAACCAGGCCTTGAGCCAAAGCGCATCAAGGAATGAATATATGTTATTGCTTCATTATAATTCATAAGCTTTGCACCTTAAAACACAACCGGTTGAAAAAACTTTTCAACCGGCGCATTATTTTAATTACATTTTAGCCTTAATATCAGCAATGCTGTTTTCAAGCAACGCAATCTTATCGACGGCCTTTTTGTAAGACTCGCGCTGGGCCTCAACAACCTGCGCAGGAGCTTTTGCCACAAAGTTAGGATTGTTAATCTTTGAGCCAAAGAACTCCTTATCCTTGTTAGCGGCGGCAAGTTCTTTTTCTAAACGCTCTAATTCTTTTGTAAAGTCAACAAGCTCGTTCATAGGAATACGAACAACTGCATCGTTTGTTACAACTCTGACTGCATCGGCAACATCCTCATCAGACAGAACCACTTCATTTGCGCTGGCTAAGCGGCAAATAAATACATCACAGCTTAAAACAGTAGCCTTCGATTCAGTTTCCACAAAAAGTTTTGCTTTCCTTGAAGGAGGAACATTCATCTCGGCGCGGCGGTTACGAACTGCGCGGATAATATCCATAACCTTTTCAAACTCTGCCTCTTCGTTAGCGAAGTTAAGCTCATCGTCAACCTTGGGCCATTCCGAAATCATAATAGACTCGCCGTTATGGGGCAATGCCTGCCAGATTTCCTCAGTTATGAAAGGCATAAAGGGATGGAGAAGCTTCAAAGTATTTGAAAGAACATAAACCAAAACTGCTCTTGCAACCTTTGCTTTCTCCTCGTCACCTGAATTAAGTCTGACCTTAGCAAGCTCAATATACCAATCGCAATAGATATCCCAGATAAAATCATAGAGCTTAGAAACGGCAAGGCCGATTTCAAATTTATCGAGATTATCTGTAACCTCTTTTACAACATTATTGAACTTAGAAAGAACCCATTTATCCTCTAAAGCAAGGTTCTCGGGGATATACGGAGTGGGCTCATTGTCGCTCAAATTCATAAGCACAAATCTTGCGGCATTCCATAATTTATTGGCAAAGTTGCGGCTTGCTTCAACACGCTCGGTTGAATATCTCATATCATTACCGGGTGTATTACCTGTAGCAAGAGTAAATCTCAATGCATCGGCGCCGTATTTTTCGATTTCTATGAGTGGGTCAATACCGTTGCCCAAGGATTTGGACATCTTTCTGCCCTGAGCATCTCGAACGATGCCATGGAAAAGAACGGTATCAAACGGGGGCTTACCTGTGTATTCAAGGCCTGAGAAAATCATTCTTGATACCCAGAAGAAGATAATATCGTATCCTGTAACGAGTGTGCTCGTTGGATAGAAATATTTAAGGTCAAGGGTATTTTCGGGCCAACCGAGAGTTGAGAACGGCCAAAGCGCTGACGAGAACCAGGTATCAAGAGTGTCCTCATCACGACGGACCTTGCCACCGCACTTGGGGCAAACCTCAACATCTGAACGGCTAACAATAGTTTCGCCGCAATCATCGCAATACCAGGCAGGAATTCTATGACCCCACCAAAGCTGACGGGAAATACACCAATCCTTGATGTTTTCCATCCAGTTGTAATAGGTTTTTTCAAAACGAGAAGGAATAAGCTTGATCTCGCCCTTTTTAACCGTTTCAAGTGCAGGTTCTGCCAAAGGCTGCATCTTAACGAACCACTGCTTTGAAATTCTGGGTTCAACAATAGTTGAACAACGGTAGCAGCTGCCGACATTATGCTTCATCGGCTCGACCTTAACGAGATAGCCGCCCTCCTCGAGGTCTTTAACTATCTCTTTTCTTGCCTCATATCTATCCATGCCTGCATACTTGCCGCAATCAGCAGTCATATATGCATCATCGGTCATCACATTGATAATGGGGAGATTGTGGCGCATACCAACCTCAAAGTCATTGGGGTCGTGAGCGGGAGTAATCTTAACAACGCCTGTTCCGAAATCCATTTCAACATAATTATCGGCAACAATAGGAATCTCTTTATTAACAAGCGGCAAAATAACATTTTTGCCCACGAGGTTTTTATATCTTTCATCATCAGGATGAACTGCAACCGCGGTATCGCCCAGCATAGTTTCGGGACGGGTTGTTGCAAGCTCAATATAACCGCTGCCATCTGCCAAAGGATAGCGGAGATGCCAGAAGCTTCCGTCCTTCTCGCTATACTCAACCTCAGCATCAGATATAGATGTAAGGCATTTGGGGCACCAGTTGATTATACGCTCGCCGCGATAAATAAGACCCTTTTCATAGAGGCGAACAAACACCTCACGAACTGCCTTTGAGCAACCCTCATCAAGAGTAAAGCGTTCTCTTTCCCAGTCACAAGAGGTGCCGAGCTTTTTAAGCTGCTCAATAATTCTGCCGCCGTATTTTTCCTTCCATGCCCAAGCTCTTTCCAAGAAGCCATCGCGTCCAAGGTCATCCTTTGTAACGCCTTCCTGACGCATAGCCTCAACTATTTTGGCCTCGGTTGCGATAGAAGCGTGATCTGTTCCGGGAAGCCACAATGCCGAATAGCCCTGCATTCTTTTCCAACGAATAAGAATATCCTGCAAGGTTTCATCGAGAGCATGACCCATATGAAGCTGACCCGTAATGTTGGGTGGCGGGATAACTATTGTATAAGGCTTTTTCTTTTGGTCAACCTCGGCATGAAAATAGCCGTTATCCATCCAGAAAGAATAAAGCCTGTCCTCAACTTTTGAGGGGTCATAAATTTTTTCAAGTTCTTTTGCCATTTATTTCCCAATCCTTTCGCCGCTTTTTGCGGTTTTAAGAAACTTTAAACAAAATGTTCACTAATGATAACAAAATAAATATAAAAAGTCAATATATACAATAATTGGCAAGACTAAAATTCAAAGCCTTCGCCAATAATACTGTTGTCAGACGAGAACATAGCGTTTGCAGTTCCGACTGACAGGCGTTTCGTCTGAAATTTCAGTCGGAACGCTTTTTTGTTTTACAGTTTCAGCTGT
Organism: uncultured Oscillospiraceae bacterium; assembly: GCA_949295415.1. Taxonomy (GTDB): domain Bacteria; phylum Bacillota; class Clostridia; order Oscillospirales; family Acutalibacteraceae; genus UMGS172. The sequence continues at coordinate 24,238 of CASFLA010000001.1, read as the reverse complement.
TCGCCCTGGTCCTCGGCCGAAGGCAGACTGCCTGCCGCAGGCAAGGTTCTCGTTCTGTAGCGGTGGGGTTTAGCCAACATACCCTCTTTATATTCCTCTACGCTGAACAGTCTTTGACCCTTCTTCTGAGTCATAACCGCAACACCGCCGTTATCCTTAGTTGCCTTAACGGCAAGAGCGCCTGTATGAAGCAGAAGCATTCTGCCACCCGAAGACTTCATAAGCATTTCTCTATCCTCTGCAATATGCTTAATATCACAAAGCTCGAACTTATCGGTATAGGCGTTTATAAGCTTTTTGCGGTTGGTTTTGGTAGCATAAGAGGAAACCGCAACCTTTGAAACTCTGCCGTTTGTAAAGAAGAAGATAAAGAAGCCGGAGTAATCTGTAGTAACGGCCATAAATACAGGCTTCTCGCCCTCATCCATAGAAAGTTTTGCAGGGATATAATCACCCAAAACACTTGCCTTTGTATCCTCAAAATCATAGATATGCGATTTATATACCTGACATTTATCGGTGAAGAAAAGCACCTCTGCAGCATTGCTGGTTTCAACCGTCTGAGTAATTTTATCGCCCTCTTTGAGCTTCTGCTCACCGCTCATTCTAAGCGACAAGGGAGTAATTTTTTTGAAATAGCCCTCTTCAGTAAAGAAAACAGTTACCGGATAATCGGGAGCCTTTTCTTCCTCAATGGTGATAGCGTTTTCTTCGGCAGAGATAACCTTGGTTTTTCTATCCATACCATACTTATCTGCCACAGCCTCAAGCTCTTTAATAATAATGTTAAGAACCTTTCTGCGATTCTTAATAATATCCTCTAATTCCGCAATCTGTTTTTCTAAGTTTTCAACATCTTCAAGACGTTTTAGAATATATTCTCTATTCAAATGACGGAGTTTGATTTCGGCCACATATTCTGCCTGGATTTCATCGATGCCGAAGCCGATCATAAGGTTTGGAACAACTTCTTTTTCCTCGGCGGTTTCGCGAACAATTTTTATAGCCTTATCAATATCCAGCAATATTTTCTGCAAGCCTTTTAGCAAATGGAATTTTGCTTTGGCTTGCTCTAAATCATGATAAACTCTGCGACGGACGCAATCTACTCTGAAGGCAGTCCATTCGGCTAAGATTTCCTTGATTCCCATAACCTTTGGCGAACCGCCGATAAGGATATTGAAGTTGCAGGAGAAGTTGTCCTGCAAGGGAGTCATTATGAAAAGCTTTTGCATAAACTTTTCATAATCGGTTCCGCGCTTTAAATCAATAGTGATTTTAAGGCCCGAAAGGTCAGTTTCATCACGGATATCGGTAATTTCGGTAATCTTTTTCTGTTTAACAAGGTCGATTATTTTTTCAATTATTGCCTCAACGGTGGTTGAGGGCGGAATCTGGGTTACATCAATGCAGTTCTGCGATTTATCATAACTGTAAACTGCTCTGATTTTAACGCTTCCGCGACCTGTATTATAAATGTTTTCCATTTCTTCTCTTGCATAGAGAAGCTCGCCGCCGCCGGGGAAATCCGGAGCGATAAGATAATCAGCAATATTTACTTCATCATCCTTTATAAACTCAATTTCAGCCTTGCAGACCTCTTTTAAGTTGAAAGGACAAATTGAACTTGCCATACCAACGGCAATACCGGTGTTAGCGTTGACAAGCACCGACGGGAAGGTAACCGGAAACAGAGTTGGCTCCTTCATAGTTGCATCATAGTTATCAACAAAGTCAACGGTATCGCTGCCGATATCTTTAAAAAGCTCGGCGGCAATAGGAGCCAGCTTTGCCTCAGTATAACGGGGCGCGGCATAAGCCATATCTCTTGAATACGCCTTACCCATATTACCCTTAGAATCAACATAAGGATGAAGCAATGCTTCATTACCCGCAGTTAAACGAACCATTGTTTCATAAATAGCGGCATCGCCATGGGGGTTAAGGCGCATGGTCTGACCTGCAATGTTTGCAGATTTAGTCCTTGCACCGTTCAAAAGCCCCATATTATACATTGTATATAAGAGTTTTCTATGCGAGGGTTTGAAACCGTCAATTTCAGGAATAGCGCGCGACAGAATAACACTCATCGCATAGGGCATATAGTTGGTTTCGAGCGTTCTGGTTATCGGCTGTTCAACAACCGTTCCCGCGCCCGAAATATATGCACTGTCAATCGCTGAAGGGGTAGTTTTCTTAACCTCTTCTTTTTTCTTTCTCGGAGCCATAAATCTTTTCTCCTATAAATTCTTAATATTGTTAAATCAGCTTATATCGGCATCAGCAATATAAAGGTAACCTTTTTCGGTTATTATTTCTTTTCTGCCGTCAATATTATCGCCCAAAAGGATATCAAACATATGCGCCGTTTTTTCGGCATCCTCGGGTGTAACCTTAATAAGTCTTCGAGTTTCCGGGTTCATGGTGGTAAGGTTCATCATATCAGGTTGGTTTTCACCAAGACCTTTTGAACGCTGAACGGTGCACTTATTGTCCCCCACCATATTGTTGAGAATATCGTTTTTTTCCTTTTCATCATAAGCAAAATATGTTTTTTGCTTTGTTGTTATTTCATAAAGCGGGGTTTCTGCGATAAATACCTTACCAACCTCAATAAGAGTTGGAATAAGACGGTAAATCATAGTTAAAATAAGGGTTCTTATCTGGAAACCGTCTTCATCAGCATCGGTGCAGATAATGATCTTACTCCAGCGCAGCTGGTCTAAATCAAAGGTTGAAAGGTCCTTATTAGCCTTTGATTTAACCTCAACACCACAACCGAGAACCTTTATAAGATTAGTTATAATCTCGGATTTAAAAATTCTGTCGTAATCGGCCTTTAAGCAGTTTAATATCTTACCTCTGACAGGGATAACCGCCTGAAATTCTGCCGAACGGGCCAATTTTACAGAGCCTAATGCCGAATCACCCTCAACTATAAACAGCTCACGAACATTGACATCCTTGCTTCTGCAATCAACAAACTTATCAATTCGGGAGAGCATATCGTTACCGGAAGAAAGGGTCTTTTTAAGATTAAGTCTTTCGCGTTCGCTTCTTTCGCGGCTACGCTTATTGATAAGCACTTGACCGGCAATTTTTTCGGCTTCATCTTTATTCTCTATAAAATAAACCTCAAGCTGATGACGGAAGAACTCGGTCATCGCATCGCCTATAAATTTATTGTTTATAGCCTTTTTGGTCTGGTTTTCATAAGAGGCCTGGGTTGAGGAGGATGAAATGCAAAGCACCAAGCATTCCTCAACATCCTGGAAGGTTATCTTGCTTTCATTTTTCTGATACTTGTTTGTATCCTTAATATATTTATCAATCTGATAAACAAAGGCATTTCTGACTGCTCTTTCGGGGGCGCCGCCATGTTCAAGCCAACTCGAGTTATGATAATATTCTTTTAATTGAACCTGATTTGAAAAGCTTAAAGCAGCGTTTATTTTGACCTTGTATTCAGGCTTGTCCTCTCTGTCCTTACCCTTTTTCTCGGTCTGCCAGAACTGAACCGAGGTTAGCCCCTTATCCGCTACTGTTTCGGTAACATAGTCCTTTATACCTGACTGATAGCAGAACTCGTAGGTTTCAAATCTACTGCCCTTCTGATCTCGCAAAATAAAAACAACATTATCATTAACAACCGCCTGACGCTTTAAAACGTCCATATAATATTCAAGCGGAATATTTATATCGGTAAATACCTCTAAATCGGGCTTCCAACGGGTTTTGGTTCCTGTATCACGGCCTGAATAAGGCTCTTTTTTGAGTCCTCCGATATTTTCACCTTTTTCAAAATGCAAGGAGTAAAGGAAACCGTCACGCTTTATTTCAACATCCATATATTCCGAGGAATACTGAGTTGAGCAAAGGCCGAGACCGTTAAGGCCTAACGAAAACTCATAGTTACCGCCATCATTAGTATTATATTTACCGCCTGCATACATCTCGCAATAAAGCAGTTCCCAGTTATAGCGATTTTCTTTAGTGTTAAAATCAACCGGAGCGCCGCGGCCAAAGTCCTGCACTTCAATTGAATGGTCGGCATAACGGGTTATAACTATTTTCTTTCCGTGGCCTTCTCTGGCTTCATCTATAGAGTTTGATATTATTTCAAATACCGAATGCTGACAGCCCTCAAGGCCGTCCGAACCGAAAATAACTGCAGGTCTTTTTCTGACTCGGTCGGCGCCCTTTAAAGAGGTTATACTTTCATTCGTATATTCGCCCTTTTTTGCCATTTCTTAAAACTCCTTATTCTTGGAATATAAACATAAATTCCCAATATATCCATTATCTTCTTTATTCTATACTATATCTTGTATTTCGTCAAGTGTTTTTACCGCTATTTAGGCGATTTTAAAGGGTGAAGGGCACCTTTGAAAATGCAGCGTTTTATCCTTTTTTCGACAAAAAACTTGTCTTAGCCTAAAGTCAATGATATAATAGCCTCAAGTTTTGGGATTTTACTCTATTATGTGAGGATTTTGTGATGAAAAAACGGCTTTCTGCCTTTTTTACCGGCAGAAATATCTACTGCATTATTTCAATAGCAGTTTTAGCAACGCTCGTTATACTCGGTTCTTTTTTATTGGGGCCAAAGCTGGTTGCCACCGTGCGCGATCCCGAGCGTTTCAGAGAATTTTTGGGTGCCAATAGCATAAAAAGTGCCTTAATATTTATCGGTATTCAGATGCTGCAAATCTTTTTTGCATTTATACCGGGCGAGTTTATTGAAGTTGGGGCAGGCTATGCTTTCGGCAGTATAAAAGGTCTTATCCTCTGCCTTATCGGTTCTTTTATAGCAACTGTTATAATCTTTGGTTTAACCCGTCTTCTCGGCAGAAAATTTACAGGCATTATGATAGATTCAAGGGACCTTAAAAAACTTAGGTTTTTAAAAGATAAGAAAAAGGTCAAGCTTCTTTTATCCCTGCTTTACTTTATCCCGGGAACACCTAAAGATTTAATAACCTACTTTGCAGGCATAACGAGTATTAAATGGGGAGAATTTTTATTTATAAGCACCGTTTTAAAAATTCCCTCAATTTTAACCTCAACCCTTGCAGGTGCGGCATTGGGAGAAAAGCAATATCTTCAATCTGTTATAATTTTTGCCGTAACAGGACTTGCCGCTTTAATCGGCTATTATGTTTATTACAAGCTATCAAGCAAAAAGAAAAAATCTTCCTGATAAAACCTCAGGAAGATTTCTTTTTTTTTTTTACATCAAGCTTTCATCATAAACGGCTCTTTCGCCGCCGATAAATTTAGGTCTTACTCTTGCGGCAGAAACTATCGCTTCACCGATTTTTTTGGTTTTTAAACGAACAGGAACTGCAACGTTTTTAAGATGCATGCCGATAAGTGTCTGTCCTATATCAAGACCCGCATCAGCCTTTATATGCTCTACTGCAACAGGCTCTTTAAAAAGCGCGTATGCCGCCGTTGCAAAGGAACCGCCTGCTTTGGCCTTGGGAATAACATTTACTGTTTCAAGCTTTAAACGCTCAGCCAACTCTTTTTCTATTATAATGGCGCGGTTTAAATGCTCGCAGCATTGCGCGGCAAGGTATATTTCCTTCTCTGAAGCAAGGCATAAAATCGCCTCGCAAACCTTAGTTGCAACCTCAGGCACCGAGTTTGTCCCTATCTTACTGCCAACTATTTCACTCGTTGAGCAGCCAACGACCAAAATGCCGCCTTTATTCACTTTTGAAAGCTCTAAAAGTTCTTCTACAGCAGCTTTAGTTTGTTTAATAAATCCTTCCATTTGTAAACCTCTTAAAAGTTATATTTTCCTTGGTCGCAAAGCGCCTTGATTGCCAAAACGACTGAATCTAAATCTTCTTTATATGTAACGCCATACCATTTATCCTCAGCAACCAAAACCTTAACCTTTTTAATGCTGCTCTTAATGAGATTATCAACAACAGAAGGCAATAAGAACTCTGATTTAAGCTCGGTTCCGTGTTCAGCTATAAAATCTTTAAAATCTTTCTCTAAATATGAGAAGACATCAGGAACAAAGCCCCACATATTCATCGAAACAACAGTATCGGGAGTAAGCTGACCCTTAGAGCCATCTTCCGCTTTAAAACTGCAATCATTATATATTTTAGTATGCTCACAAACGCTCTTCAAATAGCCGTTTTCTGTAGTGCAAACGCCTCTTGAAACAGTGCCGTTGTCGGTAACTGTGTTGATAAGCTTAAAGCCTACCATACAGTAGTCATCTGAGCCGTCTAAGCCCTCGGCGACCTTTTGGAATGCCGAAGCACCATAGAAGTCGTCAGCATTTATAACTGCAAACGGAGTTTTGACAACATCCTTACAGCAAAGAATTGCGTGGCCTGTTCCCCAAGGCTTTAATCTGCCCTTAGGAACCGAGAAGCCGGCCGGTAAAAGAGTATCCTGCTCCTGAAAAACATATTCTACAGGCAGAATTTTTTCAACCCTTGCACCAACTGCCGCTTTAAACTCCTCCTCAATGCAATGCTTTATAACAAAAACGACCTTTGTAAAGCCCGCGTTTTTTGCATCCATAACCGAGAAGTCAAGTATTGCCTCGCCATTCGGACCAACTGCGGCAACCTGCTTTAATCCACCAAAACGGCTACCCATTCCTGCTGCCATAACTACCAATGTCTTATCCATTATAACTCCTCCGCTTATTTACTTTTATCTATATGACTTTCTTTCTCAGAGAAGCCCTCTGTGCTCTCTCTCAAGAAAAGAATCTTAACAGTCATCGCAATAAGTTTTATATCCTCCAATACCGAGTAATGCTCGATATAATAAAGGTCCATATTAAGCTTATTCTGCGCGCTTGTGTTATACTTTCCGTAAATCTGCGCATAGCCTGTAAGTCCCGCTTTGACTTTATGCCTCAGGTTAAATTCGGGCAAGGTTTCCTTATAGCCTTCAATGATTTCCTTCATTTCAGGTCTCGGTCCTACAACCGACATATGCCCCAAGAAAATATTGAAAAGCTGCGGCAACTCATCAAGCCTGAAAGGTCTGATAATCTTGCCTACGGGAGTGATTCGGTCATCATCCGAGGTGGTTCTTTTAAACTCCTTTTCGGAATCAACCCTCATTGAGCGGAATTTATAGATGTTAAACTCCTTCATATCCCTTGTTATTCTTGGTTGCTTGAATATTATGGGACCACCGTCACAAAGCTTTATTCCAATAGCAATCAAAAGCATAAAGGGGCTTGAAACGATAATGCCTATTGTGGAGAGAACAATATCAAAAATTCTTTTAACTATCCTCTGCTCCATTGATAAGCCGCCGTTATGCAGAAATAAAACAGGAGTATCAAAAACCTGAACCTGATAACTGCCGTTTAAAATAGTATCGGCAGAAGACGGGAGCAGATAAATTCTCTTGTTTTCGGAATAGCAGTATTTTAAAATTTCAGATTTTAAAGAGGCATCAAAATCGCAGATAAGAATAGCCTCATGCTTATCTATTTCGCTTTTTATTTCTTCAATATTCTTGTCAATTGTAATACCCTTTGAAAGCTCAAAGCGGTCTTTTATAATTGACACCTTTTTGATTATATCATTGCGGTTTTTAGGATCAAAAATCGCAAGTATGAGACGCGGCTTATAAAGTGTAAAATAAACACAGTTCAATGAATAAGTCATAATAAGGGTTATTAAAACTTGCACAGCAGTAAGGACAATAAGCGCTATCGGATTTAAAACGCCACGAGCAATCAGGCTTAACATAAGATATGCAAAGCAATTGGTTAAAAATACCGAGAGCGATAAGCTATACGCCAAAACATGAGTTCTTATAATACCAACCTTAAAGGCATCGTAAATTTTTGAAAAAAGAACCAATATTCCCAGATAAACTCCAACTATGACAAGGTCGCCCAATCCACCGAAGCGGGCGTTCCTGTAGAAATTTTGCCAAACGCCGATAAAGGCAGTTGTTAAAACAGCGACCACCAGCATTTTAAGCATAAACAGTATTGAGTTACGAAACTTAACCAACAAATGCATAAAATTCCGCCCTTTCGGCAATTATTCGGTCCTTTTAAGCTATGATAGAACAACTGTTATACGCGGCTTGATTATACTACATAGCTTCTAAATTGTCAATAAATCGTAAGCTTATCCTTTTATTCTTGACAAACTTAGAAAAAGTAATATACTAATATAACTGTAAGAGAAATTCCCTTTTTGGAGGCAGAATATGGTAAACACAGATAAAACTATGGATACAATAGTAAGTCTTGCCAAGGGTCGCGGCTTTGTTTATGCAGGAAGCGAAATCTATGGCGGACTTTCAAACAGTTGGGATTACGGTCCCTTAGGCGTTGAGCTTAAGAATAATGTTAAGAAGGCTTGGTTCAAGAAATTTGTTCAGGAATCGCCCTATAATGTAGGCCTTGATTCGGCTATTATTATGAACCCTGAAACCTGGGTTACAAGCGGCCATGTCGGCGGCTTCTCTGATCCGTTGATGGACTGCAAGAGCTGTCGCGCTCGCCATAGAGCAGATAAGCTTATTGAGGACCATGGCGGCAAAGCTGAGGGTATGACTTTTGAGCAGATGGAGGAATATATAAAGGAGAACGGCATTGTTTGCCCTGAATGCGGCAAGGCCGATTTCACTGATATCAGAAAATTCAACCTTATGTTCAAAACCTTCATCGGTGTTACTGAGGATGCTAAAAACGAGGTTTACCTCCGTCCTGAAACTGCCCAGGGAATTTTCGTAAACTTCGCAAACATTCAGCGAACAACCCGTAGGAAATTACCTTTCGGTGTCTGCCAGATTGGTAAATCCTTCCGCAACGAAATCACACCGGGTAACTTCATCTTCAGAACCCGCGAGTTTGAGCAGATGGAATGTGAATTCTTCTGCAAACCCGATACCGACCTTGAATGGTTCTATTATTGGAAAGATTTTTGCAAGAATTGGCTTCTCTCTTTGGGTCTTAAAGAGGAGAGCCTCCGTATGCGCGACCATGAGAAGGAAGAGCTTTCCTTCTATTCAAAGGCAACTACCGATATCGAGTTCCTCTTCCCGTTCGGCTGGGGTGAGCTTTGGGGAATTGCAGACCGCACAAACTATGACTTAGGTCGTCATCAGGAAGCAAGCGGTAAAACCCTTGAATATTTTGACCCTGAGACCAATGAAAAATATATTCCTTATGTTGTTGAGCCCTCTTTAGGCTGCGACCGCGTTCTTCTCGCATTCCTTTGCGATGCTTATGATGAGGAAACCGATGATAAGGGTGAAACCCGCGTTGTTCTTCGTTTACATCCTGCTTTGGCACCCTTTAAGGCTGCCGTTCTTCCTCTTTCGAAGAAGCTTGCGGAGCCTGCAGGAAAAATCCGAGAGATGCTCTCTAAGGACTATATGATTGATTATGATGATGCAGGCTCTATCGGTAAAAGATATCGCCGTCAGGACGAAATCGGAACACCGTTCTGCATTACCTATGACTTTGAAAGCGAAACTGACGGATGCGTTACCATTCGCGACAGAGATACTATGGAGCAGACTCGTGTTCCCATTTCTGAGCTTTCAAGCTTCATTAAGTCTAAACTTGATTTCTAATCACTGATTTTAAAAACACAGAGTAGAAACCGATGCGTTAAGTGTTGACAGGACGGGGAGTTGCCTGTCAAACGAAGGATTTACCCGCGGTTTTGGTTTCGCATCCCGCTGTTAATAGTAAGAGATTTTCTCCTATTATTACAACGAAGATGTAGAATAGGAGGGTTTTATTTTGAATAAACAGAATTTTACAAGACGGCTTGTTTTTATGGGTGTTATGACGGCTTTAGCCATTATTTGCTCGCTTGATTTTCCCTTGGGCTTTACCTTTAGAGTTGCAGCGTTTATGAAGTTTTCCCCTGCCTTTTTAATCGTTGGAATAACGGCCTCGGTTTGCGGATATAAGGAAGCCGGTTTGGTTTCTCTTTTGACCGATGTTATTCAAGGCTTTTTGTTCGGCAATTTTTCAATTTTAATTGCAGTAATTAATTTGCTTATCGGCATCTGCTTCGGTCTTTTCCTTTATAAAAAATCGAGCATATTAAATATCGTTTCATCGGTCCTTATCACCCAAATTGTTGGCAGTTTTGTTCTGATAACCGCTGTTCTCTGCTTCAGATTCGGTATGCCGTTTACTCCGACTATCTATTGGCGCGGACTGCAAACAGTTATTATGATAGCGGTTGAAATACCTGTTCTCTGGCTTTTTATAAAGGTTATAAAAATACCCGAAAAGATAACTCGGATTTTGAATATATAATCAGAGGTTTACAAACTCAAAATTTAAAGATATAATCAAACTGTAAATAGGCTTTAATTTGGCACATAGCTGCAAAAAGATTATTTAAAGAGGGATTTTATGTTTAAATTCAAATCGGTAATTATGGATGAAAACGCAGTTTTTCGCGCGCTTCGCCGCGTTTCTTATGAAATCATTGAAAAAAACCGAGGAACAGATAACCTTTGCATTGTCGGCATATGCCGCAGAGGTGTTCCGTTGGCTGAACAGATTGCCGAAAATATAAAAGCTAATGAAAATGTCAGCCTGCCTATCGGTAAGCTTGATATAACCCTTTACAGAGATGATGTTAAAAGCTCTAAAAAGGACCCTGTTTTAAACGCGACCGATATACCTTTTGATATAACCGGTAAAAATATTGTTTTAGTAGATGATGTTTTATACACAGGCAGAACCGTCAGAGCCGCAATTGATGCTCTGATTGCCATAGGCAGACCCGCTACTGTTCAGCTTGCGGTTTTAATAGACAGAGGTCATAGGGAGTTTCCCATAAGAGCAGATTATGTCGGTAAAAATATCCCGACCTCTAAAAATGAGCATATATCGGTTAAGGTTTTAGAGTTTGACCAAAAAAATTGTGTTGAACTGTTAGAAAAACTATAAAATAAAAACCTCTTGCATTTTTAACAATTAAACTATATAATGTCTTTAATATGTAAAAAGCTATGACGGAAACAAGTAGAACTAATCAGGCTTATAGAGAGTGCTCGGTTGGTGCAAGAGCATAAGACCTGTTGGTTTGAATACATTCTTTGAGCTGCCGCCTGAACTTTAGTAGGGTTGGACGGGTGCGCCCGATAAAGCGCTTAAGTGCTACAGCACTTTTTAAGGGGTATTTCTGTGAAGAATATCCGATTATGAGGTGGTACCGCGAAATTTCGCCCTCTGTTCAAAATGAACAGAGGGCTTTTATTTTTGGAGGATAATATGAAAATTTATGAAGAACTTAAAGCCAGAGGCCTTATTGCTCAGGTTACCGATGAGCCTGAAATAAGAGAACTCATCAATAACGGCGGCGCAAAATTCTATATCGGCTTTGACCCCACTGCAGATTCCTTGCATGTTGGTCATTTTATGGCGCTTTGTCTTATGAAGCGTTTGCAGATGGCAGGCAACAAGCCGGTTGTTCTTATCGGCGGAGGCACAGGTCATATTGGCGACCCATCGGGCAGAACCGATATGCGTTCAATGCTCACAACCGAGGTTATTGACCATAACTGCGCCTGCTTTAAAAAGCAAATGGAGCGCTTTATTGAGTTTGGCGAGGATAAGGCAATTATGGTTAACAATGCTGATTGGCTCTTAAAGCTTAATTATGTTGATTTCTTGCGCGAGGTTGGTGCTTGCTTCTCGGTTAACAATATGTTAAGAGCAGAATGCTATCGTCAGCGTATGGAAAAGGGCTTGAGCTTCTTAGAGTTCAACTATATGATTATGCAGTCTTATGACTTCTTGTATCTCCATGACCACTATGGCTGCAATATGCAGTTCGGCGGAGATGACCAGTGGAGTAATATGCTTGGCGGAACCGAGCTTATCCGCAAAAAGACGGGTGACGATGCCTATGCTATGACCATTACCCTGCTTCTTAACAGCGAGGGCAAGAAAATGGGCAAAACCGCAAACGGTGCCGTTTGGCTTGACCCCAACAAGACCTCGCCCTTCGAGTTCTATCAGTATTGGCGTAATGTTGATGATGCCGATGTTATGAAATGTATTAAAATGCTTACCTTTATCCCGATTGAAGAGATTGAGGAAATCGAAAATTGGGATGCTTCAAGAATCAACGAGAAGAAAGAACTTCTCGCATTCCATTTAACCTCTCTTGTTCATGGTGAGGAGGAAGCCGCTAAGGCAAGCGCAACCGCCAAGGCTTTATTCTCAGGCGAGGGCGATGATGCAAATATGCCTTCAACCGTTATTACCGAAGATAAGTTGACTGACGGCGTAATCGGCGTTCTTGACCTGCTCTGTGCTTGTGGATTAACCGCAAGTAAGGGCGAAGCAAGAAGACTTGTTGAGCAAGGCGGCGTTTCGATTGACGGCGAAAAGATTACCGCAACCAATGCAACTGTTACAAAAGAGCAGTTAGAAACCGGCATTAAAATCAAAAAGGGTAAAAAGGTATTCCATAAAGCAACTCTCTAAGGAGGAATTATAATGGAAAATACAGTTTTAAAAACACTCGAGGCATTAAAAGCAAACCGAATGGAAGCTTATTATGCAGAAAATAAGCAAGAAGCTTTAGATACTGTTCTTTCGTTGATTGAAAAGGATAACTCTGTTGCATCGGGCGGCTCTATGACCTTAAAGGAAATCGGTCTTATTGATGCACTCAAAAACCAAGGCTATGATTATTGGGACAGAGCCGATATAAAAGACCCCGTCGATTACCCCGCTTTCTTCAGAAAATCTTTAACCGCCGATGTTTATCTTTCCTCTTCAAACGCTATAACCGAAAACGGCGAGCTTTATAATGTTGACGGTAACAGTAATCGCGTTGCCGCAATGCTTTACGGTCCTAAGAGCGTTATAGTTGTTGCGGGAATTAACAAGATTGTTAAGGACCTAGACGAAGCAGCTTTAAGGGTTAAAACCGTTGCCGCACCGCTTAATACTAAAAGACTGGCAAAGAAAACCTATTGTGCAGAAAAAGGCATCTGCGTTAAAGTAGATGGGGATATGTCCTGCGGTTGCAGCAGTCCTGACCGCATTTGCAGAAATTTTGTTGTAATGGGTCCGCAAGCTCAGGTGGGTAGAGTAAAGGTTATTTTGGTTAATGAAAATTTAGGATACTAAAAGAAAACTGCGTGAATTACATCACGCAGTTTTTTATTTTACATACTTTCAGGGGCTTCTATCTTAAACATTGTCAAAACATTTGCAATAACGGTTTTGGTTGCTATGCACAGTGCAATTCTTGCCTGCATAAGCTCCTTGTCATCAATTTTTACACGGCAAGCGTTATAGAACTTATGGAAAAGGGTTGCAAGTTCATAAACATACTTTGTTATTCTTGCAGAATCATATCCCAAGGCCGCCGCCTCAATTTCACCCGTAAAGGCTGAAATATGGCGGATAAGTTCTCTCTCTTCAGATGTGTTAAGCCTAACCAACCAATCTGTTTTGGCCTGCTCAGGCTTTATACCCTCTGCCTCCAGGTTACGCAGAATACTGCAGATTCTAGCATGAGCATACTGAACATAATAAACGGGGTTCTGGCTCGATTGCTCAACCGCCAAATCCAAATCAAATTCAAGATGAGTGTTAGGCTCTTTTGAGTTGAAAATAAATCTTGCGGCATCAATCGGAATTTCATCAAGCAGGGTTACAAGGGTTATAGCCTTACCTGAACGTTTTGAAAGCTTAACTGTTTCGTTGCCGCGGATAAGGCGGACCATCTGCATTAAAACAACATCAAGACGACTAGGGTCTATTCCCAAAGCCTGCAGAGCACCTTTAAGACGCGGAACATACCCATGATGGTCTGCGCCGAGAACATCAACAGCCTTATCAAAGCCTCTTGTAACCAGCTTATTATAATGGTAAGCAATATCGGGCACAACATAGGTAAAGAAACCGTTGGAGCGGCGAAGGACAAAGTCCTCAGTATTGAACTCCTTGCCCTTAAACCAAAGTGCTCCGTCCTGCTCATAGGTATAGCCTCTTTCGGTGAGCAGTTCAACAACCTTTGCCGCCTCGCCGTTATTATGAAGGGTTGACTCCTTAAACCAATTATCATAAACTATGCGATATTTTTTAAGGTCACGCTCAAGGGCCTCAATATTCTGCGGCAATGCAAATTTTACTAGAGCGTCTCTGCGCTCTTCTTCAGTCACCTTCAAATAACTATCGCCATGAATGGCGGCGAAATTCTTAGCGTGGTCTATAATATCCTGACCATGATATGCCTCCTCAGGCATTTCAACAGTTTCATCAAACAATTGCTTATATCTTATATCAAGCGAAAGACCGAATTTTGCAATCTGGTTGCCGGCATCGTTGATATAAAACTCTCTGAAGGTATCATATCCCGCTTTTTCCAAAACTGCGGCAATACAGTCGCCCAAAGCACCGCCTCGTGCATTACCGACATGCATAGGTCCTGTAGGATTAGCGGAAACGAACTCAACCATTATCTTTTTGCCCTTGCCTATTTCGCTGCAGCCATAGTCTGCACCCTTTGCAATAACATCAGAAACTATATCGGCATAGTAATTATCCGATAAAAACAAGTTTATAAAGCCGGGACCCGCGATTTCTGCGCGGTCAATATATGTTCCTGTTAACTGAAGGTTATTAACAATAGCCTCTGCAATAGCGCGCGGATTGGTTCTGAAAACGCGCGACCAAACCATAGCGGCGTTAACCGCAAAATCACCATGACTTCTATCAGCAGGGACCTCAACCGCAAAGGGTGTTAATTCTGCCGACTGCAATAAGCCCTCAGCAATAGCCTTTTTTGCGGCATTTTCAATTAAAGACTTTATACTTTCAGTTGTGCTTTTAACTATGACCGACATTTTTATACCTCTTTTACTTTTATCTCAACACTGTTTCGACTCATAAGTCCGTGATTTATATCAATAGTATAACTCATAAAAACTCTGCCGCCGTCATCGCCCATTTTTATCTCGGTATTTTCGCCGAAAATACCCATAGTAAGCGTTCCTGCGGGGGTTTCATAATGGCATATATGACGTTGACCCTTTTTGATATACATTCTGCTGTTAAAGGAACCATGACGCTGCATAACAACAGAATCATCCTCGGGGTCAAGCTTAATTAGGCAGGAAATTGACTCATTGTTATCCCCTGTTCTATCGTCATATCTAAGATAGGTTTTACCTGCTATGGATTCCATTTTACCAACCGTTGTGAGCTCGGTTATCTCGTCCTCGCCATCAACATTCTGGATTCCCTTTATATCAATTAAAACTTCCTTCATAAATTTACCTTATTTCAAATAACTCTGTAGATTAACGGTTGTAACCTCGCCCTCGATTTCAGAACCGAGCAAGATGCCTGCAACCGTTTTAAACGACTCAGCGCGGTCACTGACAAAGAAATGCTTCTCTGCTCCCGAGCCCATCATATCATTTTCCTTTAAATACCAAGCCGCCGCTTTAGCCGCCTGCTCGCCGGTATTTATAAGGGTTACATCCTCGCCCATAATATCCGATATAATCTCACTTATTGCAGGAAAATGAGTGCATCCTAAGATAAGTGTGTCAACACCCTTTTCCTTAAGCGGTTTTAAGTAACGCTCTGCGGTAAGCCTTGTTATCTCATCATCTTTTTTAACAAAGCCTTCTTCAACGAGCTGAACAAAAAGCGGACATGCAACCTGATGCAAGGATATTTCCTCATCAACTTCCAGCACCGCTTTTTTATAAGAATCACTTCTGACAGTTGCCGCGGTTCCTATAACTCCGACTATTTTATTTTTTGTTGCCTTTGCTGCCGCTTTTGCCGCAGGAGTAACAACCTCAATAAACGGAACAGGCAACTGCTCTCCCGTTTTTCTCGCAACCGAGCTAACGGTGCCGCAAGCCGCAATTATCAGCTTGACATCAAAGGAAAGAAGGAACTTCTCATCCTCGATTGCATATTTGATAATTGTTTCATTGCTCTTTGTTCCGTAAGGCAAACGACCTGTATCGCCAAAATAGACAATATTTTCATCAGGTAATACCCTGCTCAGTTCCTTGATTACCGAAAGGCCTCCAAGCCCTGAATCGAAAACGCCGATTGGTCTTTTATCCATTAAAACAACTCCTAAAATGCACACTTTCGCATTATCTACAGTATTCTACCACAAGTAAACTAATAATGCAAATATTTCTTAACGATTAACTTTAATAATATAATATATTGTTCATATTTCATTTATAGTTTCAAAAACAATTGAAAAAGTATATGTTTTATGATAAAATAAGATGATTTATGCGAGAAGAGTCAAACCTGAATTGCCTCGCAACAAGGATAAAGAGATTTATTATGAATATTTTGACCATTGGCGATGTTTGCGGCAGTATCGGTTGCAATTACCTTTTAAAAGTGCTGCCCATAATTAAGAAAAAAGAGAATATTGATTGCACAATTGTCAACGGTGAAAACTCTGCAGACGGCAACGGCCTCACCCCTTTATCTGCAAAAAGCCTTTTTGCCGCAGGTGCTGATATTATAACCGGCGGAAACCATACTTTAAGGCGCAAAGAGGTTTATCCCCTGCTTGATGATAACGAATTTTTGCTAAGACCGGATAACTTTAGCGAGTGTTCAGCCGGCAACGGCTATACTGAGCTTGATTTAGGCTTTGCGCAGCTAAGCGTTATAAATCTTTCGGGCAGAGTTTGGATGCCCGATTGCGATAACCCGTTTGTTGCCGCCGACGAGCTTATAAAAAGAGCTAGCGATAACGGAATAAAAATCATTATGATTGATTTCCATGGCGAATGCACCGCCGAAAAACGCGCTTTTGCCGAATATGTTGACGGCAGAGCCTCGGCAGTTTTTGGAACTCATACCCATGTTCAAACCGCTGATGAAAAAATTTTGAAAAACGGAACAGGCTTTATAACCGATTTAGGAATGGTTGGCCCACTTGATTCTGTTTTAGGCGTTAAAGCCGAGCTTTCAATAGCTAAAATCAAAGATGGTGCGCCCGTTAAATTCTCGTTAGCAGATGGTAAATGTATCTTAAATGCCTGCATTTTTAACATTGATAAAAACACAGGCAAAACCATTTCTGTAAAAAGGATCAGCTTAGAAGAATGAAAGGAGAGATAGTATGAAAAGGATTGCTGCATTAGCCTTAGCTGCAATAATGCTTTTGCTTGTCGGTTGCGGTAAGGCACCAACTCAAAACGGCGATACCCAAAGCGGCAATGTTGAAAATGCCAAACCCGCCCCCGAATCCATTTCTCTTCTCTACCGTTCAAATGACACTCTTAACCCTTATGCTGCATCCTCCCTTTTGAACCGCCAGCTTTCATATCTTTTGTTCGACCCGTTGGTTAAGGTTGATAACTCCTATCAGCCGAAATTTATTTTAGCAAAGGATATTGATTATAACGGGAAAAATTGCACTATAACCTTAAATGATGCTTATTTTTCTGATGGAACAGCGCTTACTGCTGAGGACGTTGTTTACTGCTATAAGCTTGCAAAAAACTCAACGCTTATTTATTCGGAACAGTTGAAAACCGTTTCATCCATGGTGGCCGAAGACTCAAAGACGATTTCAGTTAGCCTAACTAAGGCTGACCCCTATTTTGCCAACCTGCTCGATTTCCCCGTTTTTAAAAGAGAAAGCGAAAAAGCAGTTGACGAGGATAATATTTCGCTTCCGCCTATTGGTTCAGGTCGTTATATTCCCGACCTTAAAAATGAGCAGTTAATAAGAAATACCTCTCATATAAACGGCAAGCCCTCGGTTGAAAAAATCTCTCTGCTCCATGCACCTGACAGTGAGGTTATCGAGCACAATTTGGAATTTAATTATGTTAGCCTTTATTACACCGATTTATCTGACGGTGTTATTCATTCGATGACCGGAACCTCATATTTTGTTAACCTTAACAACTTAGTATATCTCGGTGCAAATATGAATACAGGTATATGCAAAAACGAAAAAATGCGTTATCTTATCTCTGAGGCGATTGACCGAGCCGAAATTTGCAACACCGCATACAATGAGCTTGCAGCCCCTGCAACCGGTATTTTTAATCCCGCTTTTCAGGATGCAAAGGGCTTACAAAATATCTCTAAAAACTCATCAACGCAAAATCTTATTGCTTATTTGAAAGATTTGGGTTATAATGATAAAAATGAAGAGGGTTATTATGTTGCAAGCGACAAGGTTGCTCTGACTGTAACTTTAGTCTGCTATCGCGATAACAGCCGCCATGTTGCCGTTGCCGAAATGGTTGCCGCTCAGCTTAAAAAACTCGGTATTCGAGTTAATATGCATAAGCTCGGCTGGGAAGGCTATATGTGGACCTTGCAGAACGGTCAGTTTGACCTTTATGTTGCCGAAACGAAAATCCTCAATAATATGGATATTTCTGAATTGGTGATTCCCGGCGGCAGTATGGCATACGGCATTTTAAAGCAGCAGGAGTCAACCAACACCCAAACCGAAACCGATAAATCCCCTGCAAATGATTCAGGAGATGATTTAACCGATATCGGCGATGACAGCTTCTCAATTAAATACACTCTTGACGATTCTGTAAGAGGATTTTATAATGAGGAGTATTCTTTAGTCGATATTATAAATTCATTTAATGCAGGAATGCCTCTTATCCCTGTTTGCTACCGCTATGGTCTTACAACCTGCGATGTTGCTCTCGAGATAAAAGAGATATCTTCTGTTAGTGACCCGTTCTTTGGTATATCAGATATCGGTTCTAAACAATAAAAACGGAGGTTCTATATATGATAGCTTATGAAACAAAAACAGGTAAAATAGTTTTATCAAATGAATACTTTGCCAAGCTTATCGGCAATGCTGTTTCATCCTGCTTCGGTGTTGCCGGAATGGCTCCCCACGGAAAGCAGAAGCTTCGCCACCTTATTTCCAAGAAGGATTATACCGATAAGGGTGTTCGCATCCATGGCGATATAAATAAAATAAATGTTGACCTTCATATCATCGTTGTTTACGGAATGAATATGAATGCAATAGCAAAAAGTATTACCGAAAAGGTTAAATATGTTGTAAATGAAACCACCGGCATCACTGTCGGCAAGGTGACCGTTCGTATTGATGGAATTAAAGAATAATTTTGATGCTGTTCTTTTAGCATCGATTGTTCGGCAAACCCGTGCCGATATTTAAGGAGTTGTTTATTTTTGATTAACGGAAATACACTGCGTGATGCACTTTTATCCGGTGCAAACAATATTATTAACTGCAAGATTAAGGTTGACGAGCTTAATGTTTTTCCTGTTCCCGATGGTGATACAGGAACCAATATGTCAATGACTATCAGCAATTCTGCTCGCGAGCTTAAGCTTTTAAATAACGAATCTGCCGGCCGCATTGCTGAGGTTAACGCTTCTGCGTTGCTTCGCGGTGCAAGAGGAAACTCAGGCGTTATTCTTTCTCTTTTGTTCCGCGGCTTTGCTAAGGGCTTAAAGGGCAAGGACGAGATGGATTCTGCCGCTTTGGCAGAGGCTATGAAGTTAGGCGTTGAGGCAGCATATAAGGCTGTTATGAAGCCTACCGAGGGAACTATTCTTACTGTTGCAAGAGTAGCTTCTGAATATGCCGCAGTTGCCGCAGACGAGGACCGCGATTTTGTTGCTGCCTTTGAATATATGCTTGAAGGTGCTAATAAAGCCCTTAACGAAACCCCTGAGCTGCTCCCTGTTCTTAAGAAAGCAGGCGTTGTTGATGCAGGTGGTAAAGGCTTTGTTGTTATTTTAGAGGGTATGCTCTCGGTTATTAAAGACGGCAAGATGATTGAGTCTGATGAGAGCGCCGCTTCCTCCCCTGCTTCAGAGCAGCGCAATGCCGCAGGCGAGATGGAGGCTGAAATAACCTTCACCTACTGCACCGAGTTTATTGTTAAGCGCGAATCCAACAATGAATCTGACCCCAAGACCTTACGCGCTTACCTCGAAACCATTGGAGATTGCGTTGTTGTTGTTGACGATGAAGAAATTATAAAGGTTCATGTTCATACCGACCACCCCGGTAATGCCTTTGAAAAGGGTCTTACCTTTGGTCAGTTAATCAATATGAAGGTTGAAAATATGCGCGACCAGCATGAAAGAGCAAAACATGATGCAAAGGGCGATGCTCCTAAAACTGCCGCTCCTAAGGCTGAGGGCCCTGCAGCTCCTGCCGCTATTGAAAAAGAAGTTGGCTTTGTTGCTGTTGCCGCAGGTGAAGGTATCCATAGCCTTTTTTATGACCTTGGCGTTGATAAAATTGTCAGCGGCGGTCAGACTATGAACCCCAGCACCGATGATATTTTAAATGCAATTGAGCAGACTCCTGCTTCAACCGTTTTTGTTCTTCCTAACAATAAGAACATTATTATGGCAGCTGAGCAGACCATCCCGTTTAGCACAAGAAAGGTTATCGTTCTTCCAACAAGAACTATCCCTCAGGGTATTTCTGCAATGCTTAATTTTGACCCCGATAGCGATGATGATGCAAATGCTATAAATATGCAGAAGGGTTATGAAAATGTAGGCACCGGTCAGGTAACCTTTGCCGCAAGAGATTCGGATTATGACGGCCATAAGATTAAAAAGGGTGAGCTTCTGGCGCTTGCTAACGGTAAGGTTTCCTTTACCGAAACTGACCTTGAAAAATGCGTTTTAAAGCTTGTTAAAAACCTTTCAAACCGTGATACTACGTTTATAACCCTTATCTACGGCGCAGATATTACCGAGGAGCAGGCAGCTAAGGTTGAGGCGGCTGTTTCGGCAAAAATGCCCGAGGTTGATATAACCCTCATAAACGGCGGTCAGCCGGTTTACTACTTTATTATTTCGGTTGAATAATATGGATTTTAAAACAGATATCAGATATTTAAAGGGTGTCGGCGAAAAACGCGCCGAGCTGTTCAACCAGCTCGGCGTTAAAAGCGTCGGCGCTCTTTTGCAATTATACCCGCGTGATTACAGGATTATGACCCCAAAAAAGCTAGAGGAAACCGAGTTCGATGTTCCTGCTGCAGTAAAAGCTACCATTATCTCCCCCATAAAGCAGGTTTATATTCGCAAAAATATGGTGCTTTATAAGTTTATTGCAACCGATGGTGAAGAAGATATGGCGGTAACTATTTTTAATAATAAATATGTTGCCGAGAGCCTTAAATTCGGTGGTGAATACCTCTTTTACGGCAAAGTTATCAGAAACCTTATCGGTTGCGAGATGTCGGCACCGGAAATTTATCCTGTCGGCACAGAAGATATTATTCCCGTTTATCCGCAAACCTCAGGTCTTACCTCTAAAGCAATCAGCAGGGTTATTAAAATCGCGCTCGAAAATTGCGATATTGAGGAAACCTTATCCGATGAAATAAAAGGAAAATACAATCTTTGCGATATCAAAACCGCGTTGCATAATATCCATTGCCCTAAAGATAAGCAGAGCATTGATATTGCGCGCAGACGTCTTGTTTTTGAGGAGCTTTTCTATTTGCAGACAGGTATTTTATTCCAGAAATCCTCAAGAACCAAAACAACCAATGTTAAAATCAACGGAAATTGCATAAGAGAGTTTGCCGCGAATCTGCCATTTACATTAACCGATGCTCAGAAAAATGCCATAAATGATGCTATTCGTGATATGCGCTCTAACAAGCCAATGAGCCGACTTGTTCAGGGTGATGTTGGAAGCGGTAAAACAATGGTTGCGGCAGCTTTGGCCTTTGCGGCGGCAAAGGAGGGCTATCAATCGGTAATTATGGCACCAACCGAGGTTTTGGCCGTTCAGCATTTTACTACCTTCCAAAATACTATGCAAAACAGCGGCATTCGTTTGGGACTCTTGGTCGGCTCAATGACTAAGACCGCTAAAAACAAACTTAAAACGGCTATTGAAAATGGAGAAATTGATATTCTTATCGGCACTCACGCTGTTTTAGAAGATGATGTTAAGTTTAAGTCCTTAGGCCTGGTTGTTACCGATGAGCAGCACCGCTTCGGTGTTGAGCAGAGAACCGTTCTTTCTTCAAAAGGCAACAATCCGCATATGCTCGTTATGTCGGCAACGCCAATTCCAAGAACAATGTCCCTTATTTTTTATGGTGACCTTGATATAAGCATTATTGATTCTTTGCCGAGCGGCCGACAGCCTATTGAAACATATTTAATCGATAGTGATAAGCGCGACCGCGCATTTACCTTTATTAAAAACCACCTTGATAGCGGCAGGCAGGCGTATATTGTTTGCCCTGCAGTAGAAGAAAACGAAGCAATTGATATAAAAGCAGCAACCGAGTATTACGAAACGGTTAAAGACGGCGCGTTTTCAGGTTATAGCGTCGGTCTTTTGCACGGAAAAATGCGTCCGAAAGAAAAGGACAAGGTTATGACCGAATTTAAAAACGGTGATATCCGGTTGCTCATTTCAACAACTGTTATTGAGGTTGGCGTCGATGTTCCCAATGCCGTAATTATGATGATTGAAAATGCCGAGAGGTTTGGTCTTTCTCAGCTTCATCAGCTGCGCGGCAGAATCGGCAGAGGAAAATATAAATCAACCTGCATTCTTTTATCCGATTTTAAAAGCGGCGAAACTGCAGCAAGGCTTAAGTTCTTAACCAAGACTGTTGACGGTTTTAAAATTGCCGACGAGGATTTAAGGTTAAGAGGACCGGGAGACTTTTTGGGCAAACGCCAGCACGGCTTACCTGAGCTTAAAATTGCAGACCTTTCCTGCGATATGCTTTTATTCAGAGAAGCAGGTGCCGCGGCAAAGGAACTTTATAACTCCGACCCCTTGCTTAAAGACTCTAAAAATCTCGCAATTTTAAAGGAAATGCAAAAGCTCTTTAAGACTGCTAAAAACTATGGATATAACTAAAAAAGACCCCAAAGCCTTGGGGTCTTAGCTTTCAATTTACTTTTTCTGCGCTTCAATAGCGGCTTTAATGCTCTCATCAACCTCGGAATAGGGCTTAACCATCGAGCTGTAGATATTAAAGGGGCCGCCATTCTTCACGCCTGCTTTATAGGTTTCAACCGATGCATCGGGAACATAAATTTTAACCGATTGCTGCTGGGCGTCATTAAAAGTGAACGAACCAACAAACGGCTCCTCCTCGCTCATAAATACTATATTCTTAATGTTAGTAGAGCGGGAATTGAAAATATCATATCCAATAATTTTTAACGTGCTCGGGAAAACAACATTTTCAACCTTAATATTATTGAAAATTTTGTTCTGAGTCATAGTTATGGGAACACCGTCAAAGGTTTCGGGAATAACAAGTGTTTTAGGCAACGAAGTAAGGTTCTTAAAGCCAATAATGATATATGTTCCCTTAGATTTATATTTATCATAGGGACCCTTTGTTGCTTTGCCTGCCCAAGATACTCCGACAAGACCGGTTCCTTCGTCTATAATCTTCAAATCAAAATACTTATAATACTCGTTATTGATATGTAAGGTTACCTCTGCTCCGGGATTTGCCTGATAGTCAACGCCGTAAGACTGACGAACAATAGCATCAGCCGCTTTTGAGGGGTCATAGTAATCATATACGAATTTAACTTTTAAACCGTTATCAGCAGCAAACTGTTCTGCCTGTTCCTTGGTCATCTGCGAAAAGTCAGGAATTTTAATCTTGGTATCAGAGGGCGCAGAACTTGCCGCCTCACCGGTATTATCCTTTGAGCCACCGCAAGCAGTAAGTGTGCCGGTTATAAGCAAGACCGCCAATAACAATGCAAGAAATTTTTTCAAAACAACCCACTCCTTAGCTTATTAGTCTTTATCCAATATTATATTATCAAAATTGCGAGTGGCTTCATATAGAATTTTCTGGCATTTATGGACAAAAATTAGGTTATATAGGGCAACATTACAAATTTATTACGCGTAATATTACAACAACACTTACAATCATTGTTCGCTCCTAAACCACAAAAAAGACGGCTATTCGCCGTCTTTTTCTATAGTTTCATTTGGTATTTGCTTGCCTTGGTGGTCGATTGTGAAATCGTCATAATAAATAAAATCCGCTATTTTAACAAAGGTATAGCCTTCGGAAATCAGTTTTTCCAAGATTATCGGCAACGCCTCAGGAGTATGCTCGGCATCATTATGGAATAGGACTATCGAGCCGTTCTGCACTTTGCCTGTTACCCTTGTGACAATGCTATCCGCCGTTGACGATTCCTTCCAGTCAAGCGAGTCAACATCCCATTGAATTGCCT